>NZ_MTCA01000230.1:0-4698 GCF_002150205.1 Flavobacterium sp. FPG59
CCTTTTTTGAATCGAATGACTTGGATTTTGAAAACGATACCATTATCAGACGAGAAATACTTCCTTCGGGGAAATCTAGAGCTTTTATAAATGACAGTCCTGTAAATCTTCAGGAGTTGCAAGATTTGAGTGTCTTTTTACTCGATATACATTCACAACAGCAAACTCAAGAACTTTCAGATGAAAATGTTCAATTTGATATTATAGATGCAATAGCAGGTAATAAGGAGATTATTACTAAATATCAATTGTTTTTAAAAGGGTACAAATCGGATACATCAAAATTAAATGCATTATTAAAAAAACAAAGCGAAGCTAAGAAAGAGCAAGAATACAATACCTTTTTGCTAAATGAACTTGTTGAGGCTAAATTAAAATCTGGTGAACAAGAAATTTTAGAATCTGATTTTGAGAAGCTAAATAATGTAGAGATTATTAAAGAATCTATTAGTAAATCTTTGGCTATAGCCAATGAAGAACAAATAGGAGTATTATACAATCTTAACGAAATTAAAAATTCGGTTCAAAAAATCGCCTCATTTTCAACTGAATACCAATCTTTGCTTGACCGAATTACAAGTATTTCAATAGAGTTTGATGATATTACAGAGGAGATGGTTCGTCTTTCGGATAGATTAATCAATGATCCTGAACAACTTAATCTAATAAGTCAAAAATTACAACTAATTTTTAGTCTTCAAAAAAAGCACCAAGTTGCTACTGTTGAAGAGTTATTAGTAATTCAATCTCAACTTGAAAATGCTGTCATGGAACTTGGTAATATGGAAGATGAAATTGAAAATTTAACGGTTTCCATAGAGCAGAAAAAGAACGATCTTAACAAATTAGCATTAGACATTAGCAATAATAGATCCGCTGCTATACCTGTTTTATCAGAACAATTAATTCAAATTTTAAGTACGTTAGGAATGCCTAATGTGCGTTTTAATATTGTTTTATCAGCTTCAGAATCATTTTTTGCAAATGGTAAAGACGAGCTTCAATTCTTGTTTTCTGCAAATAAAGGAACTGATTTCGGGATATTGAAAAAAGTAGCATCGGGAGGAGAAATGTCTCGTATCATGCTGGCTGTTAAGGCTATTTTAGCACAATATTCAAAAATGCCAACTTTAATTTTTGATGAAATTGATACCGGAGTTTCAGGAGAAATAGCTATTAGAATGGGAGAAATCATGAAAAAAATGAGTCAATCAATGCAAATTTTCGCAATTACCCATTTGCCTCAAATTGCGGCTAAGGGAGATGCGCATTTTAAAGTGTTTAAATCTACAATTGACGATGATACACAATCAGAATTAAAGTTATTAAGCACTGATGAAAGAGTAGTTGAGATAGCACAAATGTTATCAGGAACAGCCGTTACAGACTCAGCTCTTAATCATGCAAAAGCCTTGTTGAACTAATTTTTTCTATTATATTTGTTCGTTTTTCATCACAATCTTAAAACTAAAAACATTTATTTATAAAAATAATACCCAAAAATATGATCATAGAACCAAGAATGAGAGGATTTATTTGCACGACGGCGCACCCGGTAGGATGTGAGCAAAATGTAAAAAATCAAATAGAGTTTGTTAAAGCTAAAGGAACTATTAACGGAGCTAAAAAAGTTTTAGTGATAGGTGCGTCAACAGGATTTGGTTTGGCTTCTCGTATTACAAGTGCTTTTGGTTCTGAAGCTGCAACTATTGGTGTTTTCTTTGAGAAAGCGCCTAGTGAAGGAAAAACAGCCTCACCGGGTTGGTATAATTCAGCAGCCTTTGAAAATGAAGCACATAAAGCTGGTTTATATGCTAAAAGTATCAACGGTGATGCTTTTTCGAACGAAATAAAACAACAAACTATTGATCTTATCAAAGCTGATTTAGGTCAAATTGATCTTATAATTTATAGTTTAGCTTCGCCAGTGCGTATGCATCCTGTTACAGGTGTTTTACACAGATCAGTGTTAAAGCCTATCGGTGATGTATTTACAAACAAAACTGTTGATTTCCACTCAGGTAAAGTTTCTGAAATTTCAATAGCCCCTTGCAATGGTGACGATATTGAAAATACTGTAGCAGTTATGGGTGGAGAAGATTGGGCTATGTGGATAGATGCTTTAAAAGCTGAAAATCTATTGGCACCAGGAGTTGCTACTGTTGCTTATTCTTATATTGGGCCATCATTAACAGAGGCTGTATACAGAAAAGGAACAATTGGTCGTGCAAAAGATCATCTTGAAGCAACCGCATTTGCTATTACAGATGCACTTAAAAGCATCGATGGAAAAGCATTTGTATCAGTTAATAAAGCATTGGTGACACAGGCTAGTTCTGCAATTCCGGTTATTCCTTTGTATATCTCGTTGTTGTACAAAATAATGAAAGAGGAAGGAATTCATGAAGGATGTATAGAGCAAATTCAGCGTTTGTACCAAGAGCGTTTGTATACTGGAGGTGAAATTCCAGTTGACGAAAAAGGAAGAATTAGAATTGACGATCTTGAAATGAGATCTGACGTTCAAGAGAAAGTTGCTTTTTTATGGAACGAAGCAGTTACTGAAAATTTACAGGAAATATCAGATTTAGAAGGGTATAGAAAAGATTTTTATAACTTATTTGGATTTGATGTAGCTGGAGTTGATTATGCAGCAGAAGCTAATGAAGTTGTAGCTATTGAAAGTATAATGTAATAAGTTTTCTCAAATATTATTTAAAACCATCAATTAATAGTTGATGGTTTTTTTATGGATAAAGATTATCTTTGTTAAAATTTTTAAATCACATTCAGTACCACAAATACCACTGTAAATAAAATGATGTTTTCCTTAATTATTCCCGTATACAATAGGCCAGACGAGGTTGATGAACTTTTAGAAAGTTTATCACGTACTACATACAAAGAAATTTTTGAAATTGTGTTAATAGAAGATGGGTCTACTATTCGGTGTCAAGATGTTGCTAGTAAATATGGTAATAGGTTAGATATAGCTTATTATTACAAAGAAAACTCGGGACCTGGTGATTCTAGAAATTATGGTATGAGTAAAGCCAGAGGAGATTATTTTATTATTTTTGATTCAGATTGTATAATTCCAGAAAATTATTTATCCGAAGTCGAATTAGCTTTGCAAAAAAATTATGTGGACTGTTTTGGTGGTCCTGATAGCGCATTAGATAGTTTTACGGATATTCAAAAAGCAATTAATTTTGCTATGACTTCATTTCTTACCACGGGAGGAATAAGAGGAGGCTCAGAAAAAATAGATAAATTTCAACCCCGAAGTTTTAATATGGGATTGTCTAGAAAAGCTTTTATGGCATCTAAGGGTTTTGGAAACATTCATCCTGGCGAAGATCCGGATTTGTCCATTCGTTTGTGGAATTTAGGTTTTGAAACAAAACTTTTTCCAAAAGCATTTGTATATCATAAGAGACGCATTGATTGGGAAAAATTTTCAGTTCAAGTACATAAATTTGGAAAAGCAAGACCTATTTTAAACAGTTGGTATCCTAAACACAATAAACTTACTTTTTTCTTTCCTACGGTTTTTATTTTAGGAATACTTGTTGCTTTTTTAGCGGTCTTATTCTTTAATTTTGATATCCTTTTGCAGCTCTATTTCGTATATTTTGCTATACTATTTATTGTAGCATCAATTCAAAATAAAAGTGTAAAAATTGGGTATTTGTCCCTGATAGCTGTCTGGAAACAGTTTTATGGGTACGGAACAGGTTTTTTAAAATCGTATATTCAGATTATTGTTTTGAAAAAAGATCCTCAAACAGCATTTCCTGAAATGTTTTTCAAAGTGTAATATGACAAAAATTATTGGGTTAACAGGAGGAATAGGCAGCGGAAAAACAACAATAGCTGGTTTTTTTAAGGCAGCAGGAATTCCTATTTATATTGCAGATGATGCTGGAAAAAAAGTAATGCAAGATGAAAAGGTTTTAAATAGTATCAAAGAGGTTTTTGGTGCTTTAGTCTTTAAAGGTGGAATACTTGATAGAGCTGAACTTGCCAAAATTGTATTTAGCGATCCAGAAAAGTTGCAAGTATTGAACAAAATTGTTCATCCTGCCATAAAACAAGATTTTGAGTTATGGTTAAAGCAAAATGATAAAGCCCAATATGTGATTTATGAGGCTGCTATTTTGTTTGAAAGCGATAAATACAAAGATTGTGACGTTATAATATCGGTAGTAGCGCCTTTAGAAACTAGGATTAATAGGGTTCTTGAGCGTGATGCTACAACGAGAGAGCTTGTTTTGAAACGAATAAATGCGCAATGGACTGATGCACAGCGTGTAGAAAAAAGTGATTTTGTGATTGAAAATATTAGTTTAGAATCATCAAAGCAGGAAGTTGATAAAATTCTTAAAATTTTAAAGATTAAACAAAAAGAAGCCTAGGTGTTAATGTTTGGTTAATCTATCGTTTAATATATTGTTAAAATACTAAATTTGTATTGATGAATAAACTTTTTTTTAGATTGCTAGTCTTACTGATGAGTTTGTCCCTAATTGGGATAATTTTAGTGCAAGTATATTGGTTTAACAATTCGTTTGAAAATAACGATGAACAATTTAAATTTCACGTTAAACAAGTATTAGGAAATGTTGCTGAAAAAATTCAAAAGCAAGAGGCGTACAATTTTTATGATAAAATAAATCATTATAAAGATAGTACGGG
>NZ_MTCA01000131.1:0-8590 GCF_002150205.1 Flavobacterium sp. FPG59
CCAATAATATACCAGGAACTGTTTACCTCTCTAATTATGATGCAAAAAGTACAAAAATTTATATAAATGATGAAATAGAGAATCTTACAGGTTATGACAAATCTGATTTCTTAAGCAATAAAGTTTTATTTATTGATTTGATTCATCCAGATGATAAAATTAAAACTATTGAAGCCCAAAAAAAAGCGATAGACTCAAAAAAACCAATTCACCTTACCTACAGAATTATTCATAAAAAAAACAATATTGTATGGGTTGAAGAGTTTGGCGATACTATTTATAAAAACGGAGAAATAGCATTTATTGAAGGTATATTTATTGATATCACCGAAAGAAAACAAGCCGAAACAATTGTTAAAGAAAAAGAACTTGCCGAAGCAGCAAATAAAGCAAAATCCGATTTTTTGGCCAATATGAGCCACGAAATAAGAACTCCCTTAAACGGTATTATAGGTTTTACTGATTTATTAATGAGTACAAATCTTGGTGAAACTCAGGGAAAATACATGACCACAATAAGTCAATCAGCACATTCATTACTAAATATTATCAATGATATTCTTGATTTTTCTAAAATTGAAGCTGGAAAACTCGAGTTGTATTTTGAAATTTGCAATTTAAAAGATATGCTTTTGCAAGTTGTTGATTTGATACACTATGAAGCAAACCAAAAAAAACTGCACCTAGATTTAATTGTAGACAAAGACATTCCTTTACATTATTTGATAGACAGTGTTCGATTGAAGCAGGTACTGATTAACCTACTTGCCAATGCAGTGAAATTTACTGATACTGGATCAATAAAATTAATTGTTTCTGCAGTAAAACCTATAAGTAACGGATACGCAACAATTCGTTTTGCAGTAGTTGATACAGGTATTGGGATATTAGAAGAAAATAAAAAGAAGATCTTTAAGGCTTTTTCACAAGAAGATGGATCCACTACTAGAAAATTTGGAGGTACAGGACTAGGATTAACTATATCCAATCAATTATTAGGTCTTATGAACAGTCAATTAAAGCTAGAAAGTGCCATCAATGTGGGAAGTACTTTTTATTTTGACCTAAAGTTAAAAGTTACTGATACCGTAATTAAAGAGAAAGTTGTAGAAAAAAACAAACTTAATATTCATAACAATATCAAATTAGCAAACGATTTAAATACCAAGTTAATACACATTTTGATAGCAGAAGATAATAAAGTAAATATGCTACTCTTAAAAACCATTTTAAAAAATGAACCCTATCCAAATCAAATACATGAAGCAAGCAACGGTTTAGAGGCTGTTAAAAAATTTGAAAACACTCCAATTGATATTATTTTTATGGATATTCAAATGCCTGTCATGAATGGGTACGAAGCCGCTCAATGCATTAGAAACTTGCAAAATGGAAAAACAATTCCTATAATAGCCATTACTGCTGGCGCTGAAAAAGAAGAAAAAGAAAAATGTATTGCTTCTGGAATGAATGATTACATATCAAAACCAATTATAAAAGGAATAATAGGCGACACTATTTCAAAGTGGATCATACAAAATAAAAAGTAATGTTGCTAATGTTAAAATAATATGTAATTTTAAATTTTAAATCAATTAATTAAAAAAATAATTTATGAAATGGAGTGGCAGACGTTCAAGTGAAAATTTTGAAGACAGAAGAGGAATGTCTTCTGGTGGAAAAACTATAGTAGGCGGGGGAATAATAGGTATTGTTATCCTTTTACTAAATACTTTTGGTGGAGAAAATGCTCAAATGATAACACCTATTCTTGAGCAAATGAATCAAGGACAAAGTGCACCCACAGAACAGAGAGCCTTAACCGCTGAAGAAATTGAAGAAGGAAAATTTGTTGAAGCCGTATTAGTTGATTCAGAGGATGTGTGGGATAAAATTTTTAAGGAAAATAATATGCAGTACAAAAGACCTAAATTAATTTTATTCTCACAAGGTGTAGATACAGAATGTGGTAGCGCAACCTCGGCCTCTGGTCCATTTTATTGTCCTGCAGATCAAAAAGTGTACATGGATTTAACATTCTTTAATGAGTTGAAAACTAAATTTGGGGCCCAAGGTGGTGATTTTGCAACAGCCTATGTAATTGCACACGAGATAGGACATCATGTTCAAACCTTACTAGGAACTTCGTCCAAAATGAGACAAATGCAACAAGGAAAAAGTCAGGCTGAAGCCAATAAACTATCTGTAGCTCTAGAATTACAAGCTGATTTTTATGCTGGCGTTTGGACACACTACAATCAAAAAATGAAAAATATCCTTGAAGAAGGTGATCTTGAAGAAGCATTAAGCGCCGCTCACGCTGTAGGTGATGATGCTATACAGGCAAAAATGCAAGGCCATATTGTTCCGGAATCCTTTACTCATGGTACCTCGGCTCAAAGAAAAGCTTGGTTTATGAAAGGTTACAAAACTGGCGATATCAAACAAGGGAATACTTTTGCTGAAATCAATTAACACATTGTGGCATGTAGCATTGCAACTGCATGCCACATTTTTTTATTCAATTTGATCCAAAAAAATAATTTTCAGGTTTGATTAAAAAATGTTCTTTATTGTAAAAATGATCTTTTGTAATTCATGAATAATCAATTATTGTTTTCATTTTCATGATTTTAGAGTGTTTTTACAAGCAATAATGTGATTAAAAAGCTTGTGCAAAACCCTTTCCACACTGTAAAACAACACTTTACACAAGTATCTTAAACAAAGAAAACCTATCAATCAAGAGATATCCAAAATAATGACATACCTTTGCGCCAAATTAAAGGAGCAAAATATATAAATGTGTTTGCTTCGTAAATACAATTTATGTCATTCAATTCATTAGGTTTATCTGATTCTTTACTCAAAGCAATCAGCAAAAAAGGGTACACTACCCCATCTCCAATTCAACAAAAAGCAATACCTCCCATACTTAAAGGCCAAGATGTTTTAGCATCTGCTCAAACTGGAACAGGAAAAACAGCAGGTTTTACGCTCCCAATATTGCAATTGTTATCTCAAAGTCAGCCAGTTCGCAATCGTCCAATTCGATCTTTAATCCTTACACCTACAAGAGAATTAGCAGCTCAGATATTAGCAAATATCAAAGAATACAGCGAATTTTTAGATTTAAAAAGTACGGTTATTTTTGGTGGAGTAAATCAAAATCCTCAAGTAACACAATTACGTCAAGGCATTGATATTCTGGTAGCAACGCCAGGAAGACTTATAGACTTACACAATCAAGGTTTGATTTCACTTGCAAAAGTGGAAATTTTAGTACTTGATGAAGCCGATAGAATGCTGGATATGGGATTTTTACGTGATATTGAAAGAGTACTGAAAGTTTTACCTCAAAAAAGACAAAACTTACTTTTCTCTGCAACTTTTTCAAAAGATATTAAGAAACTAGCAATGGGAATTCTTCAAAATCCTATTCAGGTTGAAGCAACTCCTGAGAACACTACTGTTGACGCCATAACCCAACTAATTTATCCTGTTGCCAAAGAGAAAAAAACCGAATTAATCATAAAACTGATTACCGAAGGGAACTGGAAACAAATTTTAGTGTTTACAAGAACCAAACAAGGCGCTAATAAACTAACTGAGTTTATGAACGATGCTGGTATTAAAGCTGCAGCAATTCACGGTAATAAAGGTCAAGGCGCTAGAACAAAAGCTTTGGAAGGTTTTAAAAATGGAAGTCTAACAGCTCTAGTAGCAACAGATATTGCAGCTCGTGGATTAGATATTCCATTATTACCACATGTTGTAAATTTTGAATTACCTAATATACCAGAAGATTACGTTCATAGAATAGGTAGAACAGGTCGTGCTGGTGCAAATGGTAAAGCAATTTCATTGTTTAGTCCTGATGAGACTGTTTTTTTAAGAGATATCGAAAAATTAGTTGGCTTAACAATCCCGAAAGAAAACATAAAAGGTTTTGAACCAGATCCAAACGCATCAAAAGAGCCTATAAAACAAGGGCAAGGTAGAACACAACGCTTTTCTGCACCCAAACAACCTAAAGTAGATGCAGCCAAAAAAACAAATAATTTTGGAAATAGACGTACTACTAGCTCAACCAACGAAAGGCGTGTAAATAGGTAATTACTATATGAAAACCTATAATTACTAAAAACAATAAAGACCGTAAATCAAAACATGATTTACGGTCTTTTTATTTGATTACGCTGATAATCTTTAAGAATGAAAAAATAATGATTTTTGATAAAGATTTTTTATACAAAAAAATCCGCTATTCAAAATAGCGGATTTTACATTTTGATCGTTATTTACGAGACAAATAGTCTACTACATTAGCTTCAATTCTTGCATCAATGTTAGTGATATCTGCTTTTATAAACTTTTCACCTAATATATTTTCGTATAATTCGATATACCTTTCAGATACAGATTCTATATACTCATCTGTCATTTCAGGTATTTGTTGTCCTTCAAGTCCTTGAAAACCATTTTCTATCAACCACCTTCTTACAAACTCTTTTGACAATTGTTTTTGCTCAGCACCATTATATTGACGGTCTTGATATCCATCTGCATAAAAATAACGAGATGAATCTGGTGTATGAATTTCATCAATCAAAACAATTTTGCCTTCTTTAGTTTTACCAAACTCATATTTGGTATCCACCAAAATAAGACCTCTACCCGCTGCAATCTCTGTGCCTCTTTGATATAAATCTCTGGTATACTTTTCTAAGACAAGGTAGTCCTCAAGAGATACAATACCTTTACTTAAAATTTCTTCTCTTGAAATATCGGCATCGTGCTCTCCGTTATCTGCTTTAGTTGTAGGTGTAATTATTGGTTCAGGAAATTTATCATTTTCTTTTAAATCATTAGGCATTGAAACGCCACAAATTTCTCTTTTACCAAGAGCATATTCGCGTGCCGCATGTCCAGACAAATAACCTCTAATAACCATTTCTACCTTAAATGGCTCACATAATTTCCCAACAGCTACATTTGGATCTGGTGTATCGAGCAACCAATTTGGCACAATATCCGATGTCAGTTCCATAAATCGAGTAGCAATTTGATTTAAAATTTGACCTTTGTACGGAATTCCTTTTGGTAAAACCACATCAAATGCAGAAAGTCTATCAGTAGCAACCATAACCAATAATTCATCATTTATGGTGTATACTTCTCTTACTTTACCGCGGTAAACTGCTTTTTGGTTGGGGAAATTGAAATTTGTAGTTGTAATTGTGTGGCTCATTTTTTTAGTTGTGTGTGTTTATATTGTAGCTGCAAATTTAAAACTATTTCATAAAGTATAGCAATGAATACCTCATTCAATTGTTTGATATTACAGGAAAACTATTTTTTGAGTAAGGTTTGATTGAATAAATCTAATATCCTGCTGTACTCATCAACCCATGAATACGTTTCTTTGAATCCGTGTGCTTCAACGGGAAAACTAGCTAAACTCCATTTTTTCTTACCCAATTCAATAAAACGCTGAGACAAACGAACAATATCCTTATACTCTACGTTATCATCAACCATTCCGTGCAACATCAATAAATCTCCATGAAGATTATCCGCAAAATAAATTGGAGAACTTTTTTTGTACGCATCTGGATCTGTTTCAGGAAAATTTAAAATATTACCTGTGTAGCCATGATTGTAGTGTGCCCAATCCGTAACCGATCTTAGTGCTGCACCTGATGCAAACTCTTTTGGCGCTGTTAACATTCCCATTAAGGTAATAAAACCACCATAAGAACCTCCATAAATACCCACTTTTGAAGCATCTATACCATGATTTTCAACCAAGTACTTTTTTCCATCCAAGTGATCTGATAAATCTTTACCTCCCATAAAACGGTATATTCCGGTTCTAAAATCGCGTCCGTATCCATCACTACCTCTGTAATCAATGTCAAGAACCGTATATCCTTGATCTACTAACATGTTGTGAAACATATACTCTCTATGGTAGCTACTCCAATAATTGTGCGCATTCTGTAAATAACCTGCTCCATGTACAAATAAAATAGCCGCTTTATTAGCATTTGCTTGTTGAGGCTTGTACAATCTAGCATGTACGGTTGTACCATCTTGAGCTTTAAACGTAATAACTTCGGGTTCACGCCAAGAATAGGCTTTAAAACTTTCTGTTAACGATGCTGTAATTTGTTTCAAAGAGGTATTGGTTTTATTACTTGCCACGTACAATTCCCAAGGTTTGTTTTTATAGGAATAGCGAACTAATAACGAACTTTCATCAGGAGATATACTAACTTCATGAGCACCATCATTAGTTAAAATAGGTTGCATTTTTTTTGTCGAAATATCGAGCTTGTAAAAACTTCTGTTTCCTGGATGTGTAGTTGTAGTTGTTAGGTAAAATGCTTTTTTATCTTTAGACAAAGCTACTGATCGTACTTCCCAATTGCCTTGTGTCAATTGCGTTTTAAGTTTTGATTTTAAATTGTATGTGTACAAATGAGAATAACCGGTCTCTTCAGATTGGAAATAAACAGTCTCATTATCAGCTAAAAAACCAAGAGTTCCTCTCCCGAAAGAACTTGACGGAATTCCAGGTCCACCAATCCATGCTTCATCATGCTGATAATCAATCTCTTCAAAAGTATTTTTTTCAAGATTCAAACGTACTATCCAACGGTCTTTGTTATCTTGACTTCTTATCTCTGAAACGGCATAGCTACCATCATCATTATATATTGGTTCTTGAACAATAATTAATTTGTTCTTTTTCTCCACATTTTTATTTTTCTCATACAATTCAAAATATTTTGGTACATCTTGAATATGGCTCAAAGTAGAAAAATTGATAAAATAAACTGAGTCTTTAGCAACATTATAAACACCAAACTTTGAAGGAATCAAATTATTTACAGAAACTTTTTCTTTAGTGTCAACAATATCATTGTAGCCACTTGCAGTAATAAAAGCCTCCATTTTTTCTCTTTTTCCCTCTACTTCATCTAGTAATCTAAAAGTGGCATAATTGCCTTTCGGATCCATTTTTAACCCTCCAAAAGTATTTTTTCCATAAAAATAAGGTTTTGGGAAATCTGACATAGAAAGTTTAGCTTTTTCAGCATTCCATTTTTTTAATGCTTCTTGATCTCTTACAAATTGAAACAGTTCTTCTTGCTGGGTCTTTAAAAAAGTTTCTTTTTGAGAAGCAACCTCATCCGCTTTTCCTTTTCGGAAATTTGTAAGCTGAATCAAAGAACCTTCGTTGATGTTGTATTGAAAAATATTGTCATTTTGTCTAAAAAACAACAAACCCGCTGTTGCACTTACTTGCAAATTTGAAATGGGACTGCTATGCTGAAACAACTTTTTAGAAACTTTATTTTTCAAAGAATACGAATACAAACGGCCTTTGTCAAGATAAAAATAAACATCTGGATTTGATGATTTTCTTAAATCTAATCTTGAAAAAAGAGCTTCACTGGCAGGTGCAAGTTCTGGTTTTGTCATTCCTTTTTTCCAGAAATACGTACTATTTCCTAGTTCATTATTGGGGTTCCAGTCAAAATATACTTTTTGTCCATCTATTGACCATCTCTCATTTTCTGGTTGCGAACCAATGAAAGCATTTCCTTTCATGATTTCCTCTAGCTTTAAATTTTGGCTGTAAAGGGAAACCGAAAAAAATATATAAATAATAAGTATTACATTTTTATTCATTTTAATTTCATTTAAGTTTAGTAGTTATTGTTGCAGTTCTAGTTTAGAGTTAATTATTTTGTTGGTGATGTAGTTTGCAACTCCATCAGTCTCATTGGTCGTTGTTATTTCAAGCTGCGGTAACAACTCTTTCAAACTTTGAGGAGCATTATCCATAAGTACGCCTATTCCTGCCTCGCGGAGCATGTTTTCATCATTATAACCGTCCCCAAATACAAGTGTTTCTTGAAAACTAAAATTCTCAAGTTCAAGAATATTAGCAATAGCTACACTTTTATCTACTGATTTATCCATGAATTCTAAACAAAAAGGCAAACTAAAGGCATGATTAAATAATCCTTCATGTTTTTCTAAAATCCGATCTCTAACCGCTAGTAGTTTTGAATGATTTTCGTGGGTAAACAATAATTTAATCCCAGCATAGTCTTCTAATTCATTAAAATTTACCAGCTCAGGACGATACCTTATTTCAGGTTGAAAATCATTTAACTTCTTATTGTATTTATTGGTAAACCAAATATCCTCTTTGAATAAAACCGTTGTAATATCTGGATCGATGTCAATGCTTAGTACTGATTGAATGTGATCACTTTTTATATCAAACGAATAAAGTAACTTTTTATCAGGGGCATGAATACGAGCACCATTTGACGAGACCAAATAAACGGGAAATCCTAGTGAATCAAGTATTGGCATAGCATCAAGATGATGACGACCTGTTGCAACAATGATTACATAATTATGTAGGTGAAGTTTTTGAAAAACAGAAATGGTTTTATCTGAAATTGTATGATTTGAGTTGAGTAATGTGCCATCTAAATCACTAACTATAACTTTAATATTCTTGTTTACAATCATTTTTTTTCTAAAAAATTCATACCCTCAAAAC
>NZ_MTCA01000109.1:0-9608 GCF_002150205.1 Flavobacterium sp. FPG59
TCTAATAAGGGAACAAATCTAAATTCTCCAAATTCGTGCTTTTCAAATTGAGTTTCATTAATTCGAACAAGCAAGGTCATAATTTGCACGTCTTCACCAACTGGAATTACTAGCCTTCCTCCTATTTTTAATTGCGCCATCAACGGTTTAGGAATAATTGGCGCACCAGCCGTTACAATAATGCTGTCGAATGGAGCGTAATTAGGTAACCCTTTGTATCCATCACCAAACGAAGTGTGTTTAGGACGAATATTGAGTTTAGGAAATAAGTTTGTAGTTTTTTTAAACAATTCATTTTGGCGTTCTACACTATACACTTTAGCGCCCATGGTACATAAAACTGCTGTTTGATATCCCGATCCTGTTCCAATTTCTAATATTTTATCTTCCTTTTTTACTTCTAACAATTGGGATTGAAAAGCAACAGTATACGGTTGTGAAATTGTTTGTCCTGCACCAATAGGAAAAGCCTTATCTTGATAAGCATAGTCTTCAAAGCTTGAATCCAAAAATAAGTGACGTGGTATCTTTTTTATGGCTTCCAAAACATTTTTATCCGTGATCCCTTTTTGCTCTAAAACGCTTACTAATTGATTCCGAAGTCCTTGATGTTTTGCTGTATCTTTCAAAATTTAAATTTTTATTTCTGTAAAAATAGAAAAGAAAAACTGAAATCAAATATTGGTTTTTAAATAATAATTTAGCGCACAATTTGTCTTAATTCAACAATAGATTAATCATTTAATTGCTATTTTTGTAAAAAATACACCCTTATGCTAAAAATTGGAGTATTAGGTGCTGGTCACCTAGGAAAAATACATTTGCGTTTATTACAACAATCTGACAAATATGAATTGGTAGGGTTTTATGACCCAAATCAGGAAAACGCTGAGAAGATATCAAAAGAGTTTGGATACAAACATTTTAGTACTATAGCAACTCTTATTCATGCTGTAGATGTAATTGATATTGTTACCCCAACACTTTCACATTACAAATGTGCTAAAGTAGCTATCAAATCAGGGAAACATGTTTTTATTGAAAAACCAATTTCAAATACAGTAGAAGAAGCAGAAGAAATTATAGCCCTTGCCAATGAATACAATGTAAAAGGTCAAGTAGGTCACGTAGAACGCTTCAACCCTGCATTCATTGCTACTAAAAACATGATTGAAAATCCCATGTTTATCGAAGCGCATCGTTTGGCTGAATTTAATCCGCGAGGAACTGATGTCCCAGTGGTTTTAGATTTAATGATTCATGACATTGATGCTATTTTAAGTGTGGTTAAATCAAAAGTGAAGAATATTAGTGCCAGCGGCGTTTCTGTGATAAGTGACACCCCAGATATTGCAAATGCTAGAATTGAATTCGAAAATGGTTGCGTGGCAAACTTGACAGCTAGCCGAATTTCGATGAAGAACATGCGCAAATCTCGTTTCTTTCAAAAAGACGCTTACATCTCAGTTGATTTCTTAGAGAAAAAATGTGAAGTGGTAAAAATGAAAGATGCTCCAGAAGTTCCAGGCGACTTTGATATGATTTTACAAAATGCCGAAGGCGTAAAAAAACAAATCTACTTCTCCAATCCAGATGTTGAACAGAACAATGCCATACTTGATGAACTAGAATCGTTTGCAGATTCAATAAACGACAATACAACTCCAACAGTGACATTAGATCAAGCAACCGAAGCATTACGAGTTGCCTATCAAATTATTGATTGTTTCAAGAAATAAATAAAATTACTTTAAAGTTTAAGGTTTTCAGTTACTCAAAATAACTTTAAACTTTAAACTTTTAAACTTTAAACTCAAAATATGAAAACAATAGCCGTAATCGGAGCAGGAACAATGGGTAATGGAATAGCACATACCTTTGCACAAAGTGGTTTTACCGTAAAATTAATTGATGTTTCTGAACAATCTTTAGATAAAGGAATGGCAACTATTGCCGCTAATTTAGATCGAATGATCACTAAAGGAAGCATCACCCAAGAGGATAAAGCAAAAACAATCACAAATATTATTACGTATACCGATATAAAAGACGGTGTTGTAGGTGTTGATCTAGTGGTAGAAGCTGCAACAGAAAATGTAGCATTAAAACTAAATATCTACAAACAATTGAATGAAATTTGTTCGCAGGATACCATTTTGGCAACCAATACATCTTCAATTTCAATTACGCAAATAGGATCGGTTGTTACTAATCCGGAACGTGTTATAGGTATGCACTTTATGAATCCGGTGCCTATTATGAAATTAGTAGAGATTATCCGCGGTTACAACACCTCAGATGAAGTTACAAAAACCATCATGAGTCTTTCTGAAAAACTAGGAAAAACACCTGTTGAAGTGAATGATTATCCAGGTTTTGTAGCCAACAGAATTTTAATGCCAATGATTAATGAAGCTATTGAGACTTTGTACAATAAAGTTGCTGGTGTATACGAAATTGACACAGTGATGAAATTAGGAATGGGCCAACCCATGGGACCACTGCAACTTGCTGATTTTATTGGTCTTGATGTGTGTTTGGCTATACTAAATGTAATGTATGATGGTTTCAAAAATCCAAAATATGCTCCTTGTCCTTTATTAGTAAATATGGTTCGAGCAGGAAAAATGGGAGTAAAATCTGGTGAAGGTTTCTACGATTATTCCGAAAGTAAAAAAGCAGAAAAAATTTCTAAACAATTTATTTAATGTCCTAAAGTTTGAAAGTCAAAAGTCTTAAAGTCTGCCTCTTTAAACTTTTGACTTTTGACTCTTGACTTTTGACTTTTGACTTAATTATGGCTAAAATAGTTCCTTTTAAAGCAGTAAGACCTACCCGAGACAAAGTATGTCTTGTAACCTGTAGATCTTATGAAGAATATGTAAATGCTGAACTTGCAGCTCAACTGGATTTTAATCCTTTGTCTTTTTTGCACATATTAAAACCCGCTTATACCAATCAAGAAACTGTTTCATTTGAAAAAAGATACAAGCAAGTTCATCAAAAATACGAAGAGTTCAAAAACGAAATCATTCTTGTAAAAGATAAAAAACCAGCAATTTATATTCATAAAATTGTTACTAAAACACAATCGTTTATTGGGATCATCGCGGGTACAAGTGTTGCTGATTATTGTAATGAAATCATCAAAAAACACGAAGATATCATAGCATTTAGAGTTCGATTGCTCAAAGAATACATGAAATATTCTGAGTTTAATACAGAGCCCGTTTTGATGACTTATCCTGACAACAAAACCATAGAAGACTGGATTTTTAATTGCACTCAAAAATTAGCCGATTTTGAATTTTCGACTACAAAAAAAGAAATTCATTATTTATGGAAGATAGACGATCCACTTGAAATCAATTGGATTCAAAATATTTTTGAAAAAACAGAGAGTCTTTATATCGCAGATGGACATCATCGTACAGAAGCTTTAAAATTATTATCTGAGGAAAATACCGATGCTCAGAACACCTCTAAAAATCATATATTAAGCTACTTAATATCTGAAAACAACGTCAAAATTTATGAATTTAATCGTCTTGTAAAAGATTTAAATGGCTTGACAAAGGAAGAATTTATGATTGCGTTGCAAAAGAATTTCAGTATTGAAAATAAATTGCAACAACCCTTTCAACCCTCTCACAAACATCAGTTTGGGATGTATCTTGATAATGAATTTTATAGTTTAGTACTTCGTAAAGAAAAGGAAGTATTCCATTCTGCTTTAGACAGTTTAGATACTCAAATTTTATATAAAGAAGTTTTATTACCCATTTTAGGTATTGAAGATTTACGAAATGACGAACGAATTGAGTACCTTTCTGGAAAACAATCCGTATTAGAAATAAAAAATAAAATAGATCAAGGCGAATTTGAAATCGGTTTTATATTATTTCCCTCAAACATTGGAGAAATTAAAGCATTGGCCGATGCTAATTTAATTATGCCTCCAAAAAGTACGTACATAGAACCTAAATTCAGAAGTGGATTAGTAGTTTATGAACTTTAATATATAAAAATCAGGAATTCAACATGTCAATAGCTACAAATTTACTTGGAATTAAAACGTCATTACCTGAGCATGTAACTTTAGTTGCAGTTTCAAAAACCAAACCGGTTTCGGATTTGATGGAAGCTTATGAAGCTGGACAACGCATTTTTGGAGAAAACAAAATCCAAGAAATGGCCGATAAATGGGAACAAATGCCCAAAGATATCGAGTGGCACATGATTGGTCACGTACAGACCAATAAAGTTAAATTTATGGCACCGTTTGTAAGCTTGATACACGGTGTAGACAGCCTTAAACTATTACAAGAAATCAACAAACAAGCGTTAAAAAACAACCGAATTATAGATTGTTTATTGCAAATTTACATTGCCGAAGAAGAAACAAAATTTGGTCTTGATCAGGATGAACTTGCTTCCCTCCTAACATCAAATGAATTCAAAGAACTGAAAAACATTCAAATCGTTGGATTAATGGGAATGGCTACTTTCACTGATAATAAAGATCAAATCAAGAAAGAATTCACGCAATTGAAAACAATTTTTGAAAAAACAAAAAAACTGAAAAGTGAAAACTGCCAAATCGACATCCTCTCAATGGGAATGTCCGGTGACTATCAACTCGCAATTGAATGTGGCAGTACTATGGTTAGAATAGGAAGTAGTATCTTTGGGGAAAGAAATTAATTTCAATTTCAAAGTCGATAATGCTGTTAGAAACTGAATACTAAAAACTGAACACTGAATACTTATTTTGTACGCAATACTCGACATAGAAACCACAGGAGGACAATTTAACGAAGAAGGAATCACTGAAATTGCCATCTATAAATTTGATGGACATGAAATAGTAGATCAATTCATCAGCTTGGTAAATCCTGAAATTCCCATTCAGCCGTTTGTAGTAAAACTTACCGGTATCAATAATGCCATGCTCACATCGGCTCCTAAATTTTTTGAGGTTGCTAAACGCATCATTGAAATTACGGAAGGTTGCGTGATTGTGGCGCACAATGCATCTTTTGATTATAGAATCTTGAGAACAGAGTTTCGAAGATTAGGCTATGATTTTGAAGCTAAAACACTTTGTACAGTTGCCCTTTCACAGAAACTATTACCAGAACAACCATCACATAGTTTAGGGAAATTAGTGCGTGCACTTGGCATTCCTATGGCCGACAGGCATCGTGCCAGCGGAGACGCATTAGCGACAGTTAAATTGTTTAAAATCCTTTTAGAAAAAGATTTAGAAAAAGAAATTGTTAAAGATTTCATCAAACTAGAAGTACAAAAAGGTATTGCTCCTAAACTTTTAGACATTGTTTCAAGTTTACCATCAAAAACCGGTGTTTACTTCATTCATAATGAGAAAGGAAATCTTATTTACATTGGCAAAAGCCGAAACATAAAAAAAAGAATCAACCAGCATTTTACAGGTACTACCAATAAATGCAAAAAAATTCAAGCCGAAGTTTATACCGTAACTTATGATGAAACGGGTAGTGAACTAATCGCTCTGTTAAAAGAAAGCGAAGAAATCAAAATCAACAAACCCATATACAACAGGGCACAACGCAAAAGTATTTTTCAACTCGCTTTGTATGCAGAAAAAGATGAAAAAGGATATTTGAACTTAAAACTTCAAAAAGCCGATGGCCGTAAAAAAGAAATCACATCTTTCACTTCTATCCAAGAAGGAAAAAATGCTTTGTTCAGAATCACATCTCATTATAACCTATGTCAAAAACTAACGGGCTTGTACGCTAGTAAAACAAATTGTTTTCAGTATACCATTAAAGAATGTGATGGCGCTTGCGTAGGAGAAGTATCTCCAGAGGAATACAACAGCAGAGTACAAGCTTTTATCGACAAAAATAGTTTTGACAATCAAAACATGATTTTAATTGACAAAGGCCGAACCATAAGCGAGCGCTCAGCTGTATTGATTGAAAACGGAATTTATAAAGGATATGCTTTTTATGATTTAAACTATCAAATAACCAATGTAGAGATCCTAAGAAACATTATTATCCCAATGCAGAATAATCGCGATGTGAAGAATATTATTCAAGGACACATCCGAAAAAACAAGACGTTAAAAATAGTTCATCTCTAGGCTGAATATTTATTGTGATCCTATATATCAATTATCTTAAACTAGATTTATGAAACTAATAATCAAATTTATTTTCACATAGTGTTTTGATCATGAATCCGAATCTTAATTTAATAACCTTGAAGCCAATCCAGCTGTACACTGCAACTCCTCGTGACTTCAGTTGTTTTTCTAAGGCATAAAAGGAGCTTCCTGCGGTCGCTCTTTTACACCAAGAAAAACAAACTTAAATCACTGCGGGGTTTACGTTGCCATCTGGGCTAAAAAATATGAAATACTTAATCACTATCGTCGGTCCTACAGCTATCGGGAAAACTTCCTTAAGCATTGTCTTGGCAAACCACTTTAATTGCGAAATCGTGTCATGCGACAGCCGACAATTTTTTAAAGAAATGACCATTGGTACCGCCGTTCCAAGCGTAGCTGAATTGGCAGCAGCCAAACACCATTTTATTCAAAACAAATCTATTTTTGAAAATTATACAGTCGGCGATTTCGAAAAAGAAGCCATTGCTAAACTTAACGAACTATTTCAAGATAATGATTATGTCATTCTAGTAGGCGGTTCCGGTTTATATGTTGATGCCATATTAAAAGGCTTTGATGAATTTCCTGACATTGATGTAACAGTTCGTCAAGAAATAACTGCCAATTATGAAAAACTAGGAATTGGATATTTGCAACAAAAATTAGAACAGTTAGATCCTGCTTATTACAAAACCCTAACCACAGAAAATCCACAAACTTTACAAAACCCACAGCGCATGATGCGTTTTGTAGAAGTATGCTTGGGAACAGGAAAACCATATTCCTCTTTTTTGAACCAGAAAAAAAACAATCGAAACTTCACTCCTATTTTAATTGGTTTGGAAGCTGACCGAAAGATAATCTATAACCGAATCAACCAACGTGTAGATATCATGATGAATGAAGGATTATTCAACGAGGCCAAAATTTTATATCCAAATAAAGAATTAAACGCTTTACAAACCGTAGGATATAGAGAATTATTTAGTTTTTTTGACAAAGAATTCACCTTAGAATTAGCCATCGAAGAAATAAAGAAAAACACGCGACGTTTTTCTAAACGTCAATTAACTTGGTTTAAAAGAAATGAAAACACCAAATGGTTTGACTTTGAAACCCCGTACACAACAGTTATAAATTACATTAAATCATGTAATTAAAATTAAATCATTATTAATAAAATTCTATTTCACTGAGAATATGAAACAAATAATAACGTACGTAACTGCAATCACGCTTACAATTTCTATCTCATACGGACAGAAAAAACAAAGCCCGACTACCCAAAATAAAAGTTTTGATAAAGAAATCACGGATAGGTTAACAAAAGAAAATGGAGACTTATGGGTTAAAAAAAATCCCTCTTTCAAGTCCACAAAGCCTTCCTTCTTTACTACCCAAAATGAAAATAATTATTTTGTAGGGCTCTTAAAAATAAGCGGGCAAGGCACACCACTTACATGGGATGACAAAGCCTCCCTACTTCAGTTTTTATTAAGTTTGAATAATAAAGTTACTGTCAAAAAAGGCGTTCAGGCAGATGCAGATTATAAGGGAACAAAAGTAATTTGGAAAGAAAATATCAATGGTCTTATTTGGTTTAATGATAAATCATACAAAGCTACTGTAGACAACTGGCATTTACAGGGCCTTAATGAATGTCCAGAGACACTACTATTTCCATTTCTTTCCTTTAAAAAATTGACCGAAATCCCAAATATCAATACAAATAATATTGAAGGACTAACCATTTTTCCTTACAATGAAAAGATCAAGATAAAAAGCGCTAAAACTCAAATTACAACACAAAGCGGAAAAATCATCAAGGGAATAGGATACGACCTGAATAACGATACCATTTTTGATGTTTTTAATTATGACGAAGAGATTGATGAAGTAAGCAGCTATACAAGACTCTTTATTAATGTAAGCGGACAATGGAAATGTAAATGGATCAGTTTAAACGAAGAATGCATTTAGAAGTAAATGGTTAATTTTATTTTGTCATTTTCGTACTTTGTATGCATTCAAAAATAGTGCGTTGGAAATTTGTAGACTATTAATTCCATGCTTTTCGGAATGATACTACCTTTTCTAGGTAATAAACAGTAGCCTATTTTTTCCACAATTTAAAATAATTCCTAAAAACGAGAATTAAAATTCATAATTCATAATTATTTATATGCCTATATCCCCTAAATTCACCTCTATTTTAAGCAAAGATTGGGAAATCAATTTTACGCAATGTGCGCCCAACGGGTATTTAAAATACACTGATTTATGCAATTTTTTACAATTAACTGCTGCGGCTCATTCAGAAGTAGGTGGTATCAGTTTTACTGACATGCAAGAGTTTAATCAAGCATGGGTATTGAGCCGGATGCGAGTTGAAATCAGCAAATTACCTAAATGGGGCGATACAGTAACCGTAAAAACATGGATCAATTCATTAGAAAACTCTCGATCAGTACGAGCACTTGAAATGTATATTAATGGAGAAAAAATAGTAGGATCTGAAACTTTTTGGGCTGTTTTTAATACAGAAAAGCGACGTCCAGAAGCCTTAGCACTTCCATACGAACACTTTGAGTTATATCCAGATAAAAAACCTACAATTGAACGATTTTCTAAAATAAATTTTACTAATGAAAAAGAAATAGTGTTTGAAAAAACCGTTTTTTTATCAGATTTAGATATAGTAAATCATGTTAACAATGTCAAATATCTAGAATGGTGTCTTGATGTTATTGACGAAAAATTGTTATTAAAACAAAGGGTAGCCAGCATTGAAATGAACTTTTTAAAAGAACTATCATTAAAAGATACTGTTTTAATTCATGAAAGTATCCAGCAAGATGAAACTGTATTTAGTATCACAAAGGACGATAAAACATGTTTTGCATTACAAATACATTGGAAATAAAAGATAAAAAAAAGCCTCAAAAAAATTTTTGAGGCTTTTGCATTTTATGCAACTTTGTTTTTTATAACTAATCTAAATCCTTCTCCATGGATGTTTAATATTTCAACATCCTCGTCTGGTTTTAAATATTTTCTCAATTTAGCAATATACACGTCCATACTTCTTGAGGTAAAGTAATTATCATCTCTCCATATTTTTGTCAAGGCTAATTCTCTTGGCATTAAATCATTTTCATGCAGAATTAACATTTTCAATAACTCATTTTCTTTTGGTGACAACTTTATCGGCTCCTCTTCTTTGAAAGTTAAAAAACGCAACTTAGAATTTAAATGAAATTTACCAATATTAAACTCAAACTGAACATGTTCTGATTTTGTATCTGAAGCTTTTCTTTGAATGATTGCCTTGATTTTCATCAATAAGACTTCAGAGTCAAATGGTTTATTCAAATAATCATCTGCTCCAGCTTTATATCCTTTTAAAACATCCTCTTTCATAGATTTTGCTGTTAAAAAGATAATAGGC
>NZ_MTCA01000103.1:0-10155 GCF_002150205.1 Flavobacterium sp. FPG59
ATGGTTGGTCTTGGAAATGTAGACAACACCAGCGATGCGAACAAACCTGTTTCTACGGCTGCGCAAACCGCTTTAGATTTAAAAGCAAATTTAGCTTCACCAACTTTCACAGGAACGGTTTCAGGAATTGATAAAATGATGGTTGGCTTAGGCAATGTCGATAACACCAGCGATGCCAATAAACCCGTTTCAGCTGCTGCTCAAACTGCTTTAGATTTAAAAGCCAATTTAGTTTCGCCAACTTTTACAGGAACGGTTTCAGGAATTGATAAAACAATGGTTGGATTATCGAATGTGGACAACACCAGCGATGTAAACAAACCCGTTTCTGCTGCTGCTCAAACCGCTTTAGATTTAAAAGCGAATTTAGCATCACCAACATTTACAGGAACGGTTTCAGGAATTGATAAAACAATGGTTGGCTTAGGCAATGTCGATAACACTAGCGACGCCAACAAACCAGTTTCAGCTTCTGCGCAAACCGCTTTAGATTTAAAAGCGAATTTAGCATCACCAACATTTACAGGAACGGTTTCAGGAATTGATAAAACAATGGTTGGCTTAGGCAATGTCGATAACACTAGCGACGCCAACAAACCAGTTTCAGCTTCTGCGCAAACCGCTTTAGATTTAAAAGCGAATTTAGCTTCTCCAACTTTTACAGGAACGGTTTCAGGAATTGATAAAACAATGGTTGGTTTGACAAACGTTGATAATACTTCGGATGCGAACAAACCTATTTCAGCTTCTGCGCAAACCGCTTTAGATTTAAAAGCGAATTTAGCTTCACCAACTTTTACTGGAACCGTTTCAGGAATTGATAAAACGATGGTTGGATTAGCAAACGTTGATAATACTTCGGATGCGAACAAACCAATTTCAGCTGCTGCTCAAACCGCTTTAGATTTAAAAGCGAATTTGGCTTCGCCAACTTTTACAGGAACGGTTTCGGGAATTGATAAAACGATGGTGGGATTATCAAATGTAGACAATACCAGCGATGCGAACAAACCAGTTTCTATAGCAACACAATCAGCTTTAGATTTAAAAGCGAATTTAGCTTCACCAACATTTACAGGAACCCCTTTGGCACCAACGGCAACATCAAATACTAATTCTGATCAAGTTGCTACAACGGCATTTGTAACTAGTGCTATATCTGCTGCAACAATATCTGATGCTACTGTTTCAGTAAAAGGTAAAATACAACTAGCAGGAGACTTCACAGGAACTGCTGATTTACCAGCTATTGCTACTGATGCAATTACAAGTACTAAAATTAAAGATGGAGAAATAGTTGATGTAGATATTTCTTCAATTGCTGAAATCCAAGATACAAAATTAGCAACAATTGCTACAGCTGGAAAGGTTAGTAATAGCGCCACTACGGCTACTGAACTTAATACCGGTTCTAGCATAGTATCAAGAGATATTTATGGAAGTTTTGCGGCAGGAAATATTACTGCAGCCGGATTAACAACTTCAGATAATATTAATGTGCATGGAATAACAATAGGCACAAAGGGAGGATCCAACAACATAGGAATTGGCGATACTGCTTTTACTTGGTCTAGTCCAATAGGGAATAGTAATACGGTTTTAGGTATTTATGCATTTACATCCTCATCAGGTAGTAATAATACTGCAATAGGGAATAATGCGATCCGTCAGGGTGGTGGTTCAGGCGATAATAACACAGCAGTAGGAGCTGCTTCGCTTTCAAATGGTCAAGCTGCAAATAATAATACTGCTATTGGAGTTGGTACATTGACTCAATCTACTGGTACGGATAATACAGCATTAGGATATAATTCGGGTAGTGTTATTACTACTGGTACTCAAAATACTTTTTTAGGTAGTAATGCAGCTGCTCAAAATGGGAGCGAATCTATTAACAATGCAACTGCTATTGGATTTGGTGCGGTAGTTAATTCAAGTAACACTATACAATTAGGAAATACATTGGTTACTAACATAAAAACAAGTGGAACAATTACTACTGGTTCAATTACAATTCCAAATACGGATGGAACTGTCGGTCAAGTATTGGCAACAAACGGATCGGGTACATTAGCATGGATTACACCTTCAACAACAGCAACAGCCTATAGTGGTGTATTACCGGTGATCAATGGAGGTACAGGTTCATCAACTCAAAACTTTGTAGATTTAACTAATAATCAAACTATAGACGGTACCAAGAATTTTAGCGCTGATGCAGTGATTAATGGAATTACAATAGGTAGAGGGAATTTTAATGAAAATTCAAATACAGCTGTGGGACTAGGAACTTTAGCAAATAATGCTGGATATGCTAATACTGGAGTAGGTAGAGGGGCATTAGCCTCAAATGGGGCGGCCGGAGGAAATACGGCATTGGGTTATATTGCATTGTCAAATAATGTTTCAGGAACAGACAATGTTGCCATAGGTACTCAATCATTACAGACAAATATTTCAGGATCACAAAATACTGCCATTGGTAAAAACGCAGATGTTGCCACAAATGGAATTTCTAATTCGGTAGCAATAGGCGCAAATGCAATAGTTACCTCTTCTAATACAATTCAATTAGGATCAGATGGTAGTGGTTCACATGCAGCTATAACAGATGTAAAAACTAGTGGCGCCATTACTGCAGCTTCGTTCAAAGTAGCTGGAGGAACTGCCGCACAATTTTTAAAAGCAGATGGTTCAGTTTCAACTGAAGCTATTTTGGAAGTTGCAGACGAATTTAGTGCAACTGCGGCTCAAACTTCATTTACTTTAACGCAAACTAAATCACCCAACAGCAAGGTTAAAATGTATATCAATGGAATACGAATTAGTAATACTGCATATTCCGTATCAGGAAATACATTAACTTATATTCCATCAAATAACGGATCTTACTCGTTGTCAGTAAATGACCGAATTCAATTTGATTATTTTTATTAATAGTAGCTTCTAAAACCAAAACAATATGAAGTTTTTTATAAAAATTGTTTTTATTCTTTCACTGTTTTTTACATTTCAAGGAAATGCTCAAAATAGTTTGGATATTTTAGGACTGAGCATTACTGATCCAGCAGCCGTTGCTTTCAGCTTAAGAAAATTAAGTAGTTCGTATACTGGAAGTGCCATTCAAGTTCGTCGTAGTTTAGACAACGCTACTTTAGACATTGGCTTTAATGGTGATGGGTCAATAGATTCTGCTGCAATATTAACATTCGTTGGAATACAAGATGGATATGTGAGTATCTGGTACGATCAAAGTGGAAATAATAGACACCTTATAAAACCAGATTTAAGTCAACAACCTAGAATTGTATCAAACGGAATCTTTAAATATATAGGGACTAAGATTGCAATTGATTTTTCGGGGAATAAAGGCTTGGTTTATTCTGGATCTTTAAATTTAGCAAGTGTTACAGCAGTGATACGATCAGAATCTACTAACTGGCCAGGTTATCACTGTATTCTAGATGGGACTCCTAGAATTGGGGGAATATTAGAAAACGGAGGAACTAATTTTCATTCTAATGTGTCTCCTGTAGCTATTTGGAGAAACGGAATTTCAAAATTGATTTCGAGTTCATTAGGGCCTACAAATGAAAGCATGGTATTGTCAATTACTACCAGTACGGATAATTTGAGCCAAATTTTCATTGGTAATTATGATGGTGGATCTAATGGAGGCTCTATTTTACAAAACGAAGCAATTGGTTTTTCTACGTTAAATACAGTAGGAGTTAGACAATTATTAGAATGTAATCAAGGAAGTTATTACGGAATTCCATTAACGTTATGCACAACAGCAATCCTAACCAGTCCTTCACCACTAAATAGGTTTGAATGTAAAGGAACCGTTGCAACTCCATTAAGCGTAGAAGCTACAGGTCAAAACCTAACTTTTCAATGGTATAGCAACACCATTCCAAGCACTGTGGGTGGTACATTAATTGCTGATGCTACTTCAGCTACTTTTATTCCTCCAACCGTAAATAACGGCACTACATATTACTACGTAGTTGTTTCTGGAAGTTTGGGTTTACCAGCGGTAAGTCTCATTTCGGGGCCTGTAACCGTCGAGGAACTAGGGCCTGTTACCATAAATCCTGCTTCAGTTACTATTAATGCGGGAGACACGGCTACCCTTACAGCATCCGGTGCAATTACTTATTCATGGAGTAGCGTTTTATATACCCCTTTGGATCAAGTAACAACTGCTAAGTTGGCTGTTGGATTGCGATTGCTAAAATCTAATTATACGGGATTTGCGGTTCGCTTAAGACGTGCAAGTGATAATGTTGAAGCTGATTTTGGCTTTTCAGGTAAAAATCTAGATACAGCAGCAATTGATTCATGGCTCGGAGTTTCATCTGGATATTGTGTAAAACTGTATGACCAGTCAGGAAATGGAAATGACATGGTTGCACCTTCAACTAGTGCACAACCACTTTACGTTGCATCTGGATTAAATTCAAAACCTATTTTAAGGTTCAATACGTCACAAAGTATTAAAAATAATTTTAATTTTTCTACTCCTTACTCGGTTGTGTATACGGCAAAACAAACAGGTCCTAGTAGAGGTAGAGTTTTAAATGGTTCCAATAACAATTGGCTTTTAGGATGGTGGGGAGGAAGTAAAAGTCAGGCCTATTTTGAGGGTTGGGTTTCACAAGAAAACGGAATTCCTGCAGACAATAACGCTTATGTATACTCAGGAACAGGAAACGGGTCAACGTCATTTGTTTTTGAAAATAGTATTGCAAAAACGATTTCTCAAAATGGAGGTAATGGCAGTCCAAATGGCTTACGAATTAATGAAAGTGAACCGTCTGATGCGGATGTTGCAGATATTTTTGCCTTTGACACCGTACTTTCAGAAGTAGACAGAATAAAGGTAGAGCTAAGCACAGGAAACTATTATGGAATTTTTCCAAATATTCCCTTGGGACTTACAGCATCTATAGATGTATCTCCAACTGAAACAGCAACATACTATGTATCTGGTTTTTCTTTAAATGGTTCTTGTGTTGTAAACAATTCAGTAACAGTAACTGTTTTAAAAGATCCAAATCTTAGTAGTTTTGGAAACGTAACCAAGACTTTTTTTGACGGATCTTATACTATTACGCCACCAACAAGTCAAAGTAATGGAAGCATTTCATACGCCAGTAGTAATCCTAGCGTTGCCACCATAAGCGGATCTAATGTGACAATAACAGGTCCAGGAACTACTACAATTACTGCTACGCAAGATCTTACAGGGACTCATTTTGCCGGAACTATAACTGCATCATTAACGGTGAATAGCGTTACTGTACTAACAAGAAATGGAAAAATTTCGACCACAGATTCTAATTATATCAATAAAAACGGTGCATTGCAAACCAGTAATTCGCTAACACCGTTTGGAGGTAAAACCAATACAAGATCAAATGACGGACTTTCGGCAGCTACAGCAGGAAGTAGTGCACTTCAAATAAAAACAGATTATCCATCTGCAATGGATGGATTGTATTGGATTGTAAATCCTAATATTAATGGAGGTTCGCCATTTCAAATATATGCAGATATGACTACCGATGGTGGTGGATGGACATTGATTTTGTCTAATAACAATAATTCCGGATGGAATGGAACTAATGCTATTCTAAGAAATGAAACAGTTCCAACGATTAATGGTCAATATTCTATTATATCCTATGCAGATTATCTTAAAAAGAGTGCTAGCGGTTTTCAATATATGATAGAAGCAACATCACGAGGGCGATGGGGTGGTATTTGGACTGCTAACCAAGCGTATAGTTTTGTAAACACTAATAATACTCAAACGGATATTACTTTAAATACAAAATTTGATTCTTGGAATTACAATAATGACGGAATTGAACAAATTATGCCTTGGTATGCAAATGGTTCACAAGGAGCTATAACAACAAGTAGCGACCCCAATGGAGCATGGTGGGGTACTTTAGTTTCCACAAACGGATTTTCTCCAGCGCCATGGATGGGTTGTTGTGGTAATGATAATCCAGGAATTATTTGGTATTGGGTACGTTAAAAGTAGAATGTTATAAATTGAATAAAAAAAGGTTCAACTGTTGTAAGTTGAACCTTTATCATTTGATTCTAAATTTTTAAACTTTACCTAGAGTATACAACTGCTCCATTGTAGGGGATACGCTTCCGCCAGCAGGCTCAAGTGTTATCCCAAAAGCTTGTGCTTCATTCGCGTTATTTACAGCAAATAATTTTTGATCATTTTTATCAAAATTTTCTAATAAACCAATACTTGTAGGGGTTAACGGATCTAGTTTTAAAGCCCATACTTGATAAACCATTCCTTTTGGTGGTTCAGGTAATCCCGATGCATCAACATAAACTACCTTTGTGTCTTGGTTCCAATATACTTTGGCAAAAGACTCTGGGGCAACTGCTTGACCGCCCAAACCTACAACCGTATTTTTAGTATCTCTTACTACGGCTAAACTGGTTTCAACTGCTGTATTTTTAATTTTTAAACTTTTAAATTCTTTCTCTAAAGTTGCTTTTTCAAGTTTTGTAGCAGCTACTTGACTTGAAGAAACATTGAGTTCATTGTATTGATATCCTACGCCTAAAAGTAAAAGTAAAGCTGCAGCCCAACCCAAATATTGCATTTTATTACTGCTACTTTCAAGTGTTATCACAGGAGCGTGTTTCAATTCTAGTTTTTCTTTAATTTTCTCAAAGTTGGCTACTGAGTGAAAAGGGGAAAAACTTGATGATAAAGCAACGATTGCTTTTTCTATAGCAATAATTTCTGAGTTTATTTCAGCAGAATTTTTTGCTTTGCTGGCCACTTCTTCGCTTTCAGACTCACTAAGTAAGCCGTAAACATAAAGTTCCAGAATTCCTGATTCTATATATTCTTTTGTTTCCATTAGATTTTCAAATAATTTCTTAGATCGTTAATACAATTTCTATTTTGCGTTTTTACGGTTCCTAAAGGAATTGCCAACTCGTCACTAGCCTCTTGTTGGGTATAACCTTTAAAAAAAAGTAAATCTATAATTTGAATACACTTTGGTTTAAGCTTCTTTACAAAGTCCTGTAGTCCAATAGTATCCATCTTGTCAGCCAGTTTTGAACTGTCTTCAAAGTGATTTACGAAATTATCTGTTGATAGGTTTTTTTGGCTATTATTAAAATTCTTAGATCGCAATTTATCAATAGATGTATTACGAGCAATATTTAAAATCCAAGTATAAAAGCGTCCTTTACTTTCATTGTAGGAATCAATGTTTTTCCAAATCTTTACAAAAACCTCTTGAAGGACATCTTCGGCTTCTTCCCTATTTTTAACGAGTACATTGATCACCGCAAACAAACTTTTTGAATACATATCATAAAGGTAGGTGAATGCTCTCTCGTCTTTTTTATAAATTAATACTAGTAGTTCTTCTTGGCTCATATTTCGATCGTTTATTTTTTGCAAGTTTAAGTAAGTTCAAGTAAAAGCGTTTTCTAAACTTCAAATTTACCTTCTTTAACTAAATCTGGAATTTATTTGTTACCGTAAATATAAACAAAAAGTCAAGTTTTTGAACACGATCGATAAAAATATCATTTTTCAAAAACTATTTTGTTGTCTATAACGTATATGACAAACAGAAGGTAATTAACTAATTAAATTTTTTTTTGTTTTTTGGTAAGGCTTTTTTTTTAGCAGTTGAAGTATGATATTCACGAAAGACATAAATGATTTGCCTGTGACTTATAAGTTCTTATTTATCTTGATATTGCCAGTAAAAAGAAATATTTTCGCACTTTAATCTCTTTTATGATAAGTACTGTCTTAAATGGTTTGACTGTATATTTTGTAAAGTTTTATTTGTAAATAAATGAAAAATATTTTTTTAGCATTGCTCGCATGTGCTAGTGTAACGACTTGGGCGCAAAGTAAAAAAGCGAAGATTGTAGATAAAAACGGCAATCCAATTGAAAACGTTTATGTGTTGAATACTAAATCTCAAACGCATGCACACAGTAATGAATTTGGAGTTTTTACTTTATCTGAAACGGTTGACGGAGATCCTCTTGAAATAGTAGCCTTTGGTTACAAAAGACTAATTCGCGCTTTTAATTCAAATGAAGAAGCTATCGTTCTTGAAGACGGACTATTTCGCTTGAAAGAAGTTGTAATTCAACCCAAACTTTCGGCTATGAATGTCATTTCAAAAATTGATTTGCAAACTACACCCGTAAATTCTTCGCAAGAGATTTTACGTAAAGTTCCAGGTTTGTTCATTGGTCAGCATGCAGGTGGAGGTAAAGCAGAGCAGCTTTTTTTAAGAGGTTTTGATATTGATCATGGTACTGATATTGCTATTTCTGTGGATGGCATGCCTGTAAATATGGTTTCACATGCGCATGGTCAAGGTTACGCTGATTTGCATTTTGTTATACCAGAAACGGTAGATAAAATTGATTTCGGAAAAGGAACTTATTATGCAGACAAAGGAGATTTTGCAACGGCAGGATATGTAGCTTTTCAAACAAAAGATAAAATCGAAAACAGTAGTATTGGTATAGAGGTTGGTCAATTTAATACCCTCAGAACAGTAGGATTATTTGATCTTTTGGGACAACAAAAAAATCAAAGTGCTTACATTGCTACTGAATATATTGTGACAGATGGTCCGTTTGATGCGCCTCAAAATTTTAATCGAATCAATCTTTTAGGGAAATATTCGTTTAGTTTGAATGATGCAAGTAAGTTCTCAATTTTAGCTTCTCGTTTCAAAAGCAAATGGGATGCGTCTGGACAAATTCCGCAACGATTGGTTGATTTGGGAGTGATTACTAGATTTGGTGCAGTTGATAGTACGGAAGGAGGAACAACTTCAAGAACTAATTTTAATGTGGCTTGGTCAAAACCAATTAATGAAAATAGCTATTTTAAGGCCAATGCTTTTTATTCGAATTACGAGTTTGAATTATTCTCGAATTTTACATTTTTCTTGAATGATCCTCTAAATGGAGATCAAATAAAACAAAAAGAAGAACGAGCGATTTATGGTTTAAATGCTGATTTACATCAAAAATCATTTATTAATGACACCGAAGTGCTTATGCAATACGGAATTGGTTTTAGATCAGATGCAACAGTTGACTCTGAATTATCAAGTACGCTGAATAGACGAACCGTTTTACAACGATTAAAATTAGGCGATGTAGAGCAATCTAACTTATTCTCGTATGCGAATGCTGAGTTAAAGTTTGGCAAATGGATTATAAATCCTGCATTGCGCTTAGATTATTTTAAATTCAATTACCAAGATAAGTTAGCCAACACGTTTCAAACGCAGGCAGAAACAGAAGTGAAGTTTTCACCAAAATTGAATTTTATTTATTCAAAAAGTAATGAATTACAATTTTTTGTCAAATCAGGAATGGGTTTTCACTCAAATGATACAAGAGTAGTGGTTGAAAATAATGGTAGAGAAATTCTTCCAACAGCAATTGGTACTGATATTGGTACAATTTGGAAACCAATGCCATCACTATTAGTAAATGCTGCTTTGTGGCATTTGTATTTGGATCAAGAATTTGTTTATGTAGGTGATGCGGGAGTAATTGAGCCGAGTGGCAAGTCGCGTAGAATGGGCGCTGAACTTAGTTTGCGTTATCAATTGAATGATCATTTGTTTTTTGACGCCGATGCCAATTATACCTATGCTCGTAGCATTGAAGAGCCAAACGGTCAAGATTTTATTCCGTTAGCGCCTGATTTTACAACAACAGGCGGATTGAGTTTTCAAAAAGTGCATGGATTTTCAGGAGGTTTACGTTATCGTTACCTCAAGAATCGTCCAGCAAATGAGGATAATTCTATTGTTGCTAAAGGCTATTTTATATCTGATTTGAATGTAAATTATCAAGTAAAGAAAATAAATATTGGCATTGCCATCGAAAATATATTCAATACTGAATGGAATGAAACACAATTTGCAACAGAATCGAGACTTCAAAACGAGCCAGAAAGTGTTGAGGAAATACATTTTACTCCAGGAACGCCTTTCTTTTTGAAAGGGAAAATTACCTATGCGTTCTAAATACCACGAGAAGTTTTTGTTGTTTATTTGTTTGGAAGCCTGACAATTCATAGGGTCGGGCTTCCTTTTT
>NZ_MTCA01000037.1:0-22993 GCF_002150205.1 Flavobacterium sp. FPG59
TAACCAAAAAAACTAGTAATAAATTTAAAAATTTTAACAATGAAGAAATTAGTATTTACCGCTCTAGCAGTGGTAGCATTTAGTGGAGTTGCAATGGCGAAAACGGGAGAGGTTGCAGAAGTAGAACTTAAGTTTGTTAATGACCCTTGTAGTGATGTATGTCATTTAGCTTATGATTTAGCAAGAAAAGAAGGCGCAAATCATGAAACAGCAGACAAGGTTGCAGATCTTGCGTATGGAAATTGTATAGCTTCAAGAAAACTTTTATCACAAGAAGCGGCAATTAGTCAATAAAGGCAGATTAATATGAGGCACTTTATTAATTTTATGTTAATGTGCCTCATTTAAAAAGAAAACAATGAAAAAATATTTTTTAATTTCCTTACTCTTAATAGGTTTTTCCAATTTTGCACAAGTAAAAGGTGGCATTGTTACGTATGGCGTTACCGTTATTGAAGATAAGGACAGTCAAATAGACAAGCTCATGTTGTCTATGAATGCCAACTACTACTCCATAACTAAGGAGTTTGAATTTATACTAAAGTTTAATTCTGAAAGAGCGCACTTTCAAATGGCCGAGAAAATGTATTCTGATAATGAGGCTGCCGATATGGGTATGGTAAAAATTAGATTCAACGGAAGTTCGTTAATTGCCAATGACAGTGTTTTTAGTGAATATTCCTCTAGAAATTTGGGTGATTTCATTGTTAAAAAAGCATTAAATAAAAATTGGACTTTAACAAACGAGTCAAAATTAATTGGAGCTTACAAATGCTTCAAAGCTACCACTGAAGATATTGTAGTTACCAAAGAAAAGACTTTTCGCCATCCTATTACCGCATGGTATTGTCCAGAAATTCCTTTTCCGTACGGGCCTTTAAGTTACGGAGGTTTACCAGGATTAATCTTAGAATTGCAAACGAAAAACGGTGTATATGGTGTAAAAAAAATCGATTTAAAAGAAACTCCAATCGAAATTGAGACTTTAAAAAAATATAAATTCATTCAATCAGAAGAATTATACAAGTTAATTGAGATAAAAAATAGTAATTAAATCCATACTTAATTGAAACGATATCATTCTAAATATTTAAATGCACAAAATACTCTTTTATTTTCTTTTTTTTACAACCCTCAGTTTCTCTCAATCCCGCTCCATTACTGGTGTGGTAGCTGAGGAGAACAACAAACCATTAGAGTCTGCAAACGTAATTGCAAAACCCTTACAAGAAAAAGCAAGCTTAAAATTTGCTATTGCTGATAATAAAGGACGCTACCGCTTAGAGCTGGAAAAAGCAGTGAAGTATGAAATTACTGTTTCGTACATAGGGTTTGTAGAGGAGGTATTTATATTTGAGGCAGATGCTGTTGTTGCTACACACGATTTTAAATTAAAACCTACCGGAGAACAACTCAAAGAAATTGTAATCAAACACGAGTTCAAGCCCATCGAAATTAAAAAGGATACCATGACGTTTAACGTTAAAAGTTTTGCCAACGGCAACGAACGTAAAATGAAAGAAGTCCTTGAAAAACTTCCCGGCGTTGAAGTCGATAAAAACGGAGGCGTTACCGTACAAGGTAAAAAAGTTACTAAAATGCTTGTTGAAGGCAAATCTTTTTTTGGTGGCGGCTCCAAACTTGCGGTTGAAAACATTCCGGCTGATGCGCTCGATAAAATTGAAGTCATTGACCACTTTAACGAAGTGGGTTTTATGAAGCAGGTGTCGGATAGTGATGAACTGGCCATGAATGTAAAACTCAAAGCCGATAAAAAGAAATTTGTTTTTGGTGATGTTGAAGCCGGTGCCGAAGTAGGTAATGCCGATAATGGTTTTTATCTTGGCCACGCCGCTTTGTTTTATTACGCTCCTAAAACGAACCTAAGTTTTATAGGTGATTTAAACAACATTGGTAAACGCACCTTTACATTTGATGATTTAATGCGTTTTGGTGGTGGCATGAGCACCTTTTTATCGGGTCGAAAATCACTCACGAATTTGTATTCCTTTGCCAATGACAACCAAGATGTGGTTCAGAATACGTCCCAATTTGGCGCGTTTAATTTTAGCCACGATACTTCATCAAAACTGTCTATTTCTGGTTTTTCTATTTTTTCGAAAGTGTTGACAGCATCGCAAACCGAAAGTAAAAATGAGTATTTGCAAAACAGTGCCATTGCTTTTGAAAACCGACTGCAAGAAGGCACAAATAGCGCTGTTTTAGGAATTGGCAACATCAAACTCGATTATTCGCCTAGCGCAAAAGAAAAATGGTACTACAACGGACAATACCAGTCGAGTAATAATACCATTTCAAACACCATCAACTCGATTACTAATGTCAATGCGAGTATTTTTGAAACACTCAACAAAGCTGATAATACCGCCATAAAACAATACATCGAGTGGCACAAAAGTTACAATCTAAAACACACCACCACTTTAGTAATCAATCAAGCATACGATTACAACACGCCACGAACCAACTGGTTTACTGATCAGCCTTTTTTGGCAGGATTAATTCCGCTGCAAGAGGATAGCGAATACCGCATTGAACAAGTAAAAAAAGTAAAAACCAATAGCGTTGATGCGCTTTTTAAACATTACTGGATCATCAATAATTTCAATCACTTGTACACCAATGTGGGGAATAATTACGGTAATTCCCGTTTAGAAACCACAGAGCAGCAATTATTAACTAACAGGAATGTCAATGATTTTGCTTTGGCTGGTTTTGGAAACTCGATAAAATACCAATTGAATGATGCTTATGTAGGTTTAGAATACAAGTTCAGAATAGGAAAATGGACCAATAAACCCGGCTTGTACGCGCATTGGTATCATTTAACTACAGAGCAAAAGTCAGGAGAGCGAGTACTTACTAAAACACTTTTGCAACCACAATGGAACAGCGATTACGAGTTCAATAAGTCGGAATCTTTAAATTTTGTTTACAAACTAGAGAATAGTTTTCCGCAAACCACGCAACTAGCGGAGCAGTTTACCTTGCAAAATTATAACTTGGTTTACAAAGGAAATGCCTTATTGCAAAACGAGCGCTACCACAACGCCAACCTGCGTTACACGAAAACGAATTTGTACCGCGGTATTACTTGGAACGCAATGGCGAGTTGGAATCAAAAAGTAAGAACGATCAGTAACGAAATTCAATTAGACGGTATCAATCAGTTTAATACCCCAATTTTAAGCGATAATCCCGAGACGAATTACAATGTTAATGGCTCTTTTAGCAAAAAAATATACCGTTTCAATTTGAGGTTCAATACTAATTTTAGTTGGTTTACGTATTTCCAAACACTAAACAATACCGAAACCTTAAACAATAGAAACAATCAAAGGTTGGGATTAGTACTTCGTACGGCACACAAAAAATGGCCGGGTTTTAGTATAGGATACAACAAAGGATTTAGTCAGTTTTCGGGCTTGACCCAATCTCAGTTTCAAACCGATGCCATTACCTCTGATTTTGACATTACTGTTGCAAAATTTTGGACGTTCAAATGCAGTTACGAAAATCTGAAAAACACCAATAGCAACAAGCAGAGTAATTTTTACGACATCGCCAATACTTCGTTGCGTTATCAAAAAAAGAACAGCCCTTTTGGATTTGAGTTAATAGCCAACAACCTTTTTGATAACAAGGTTAAAAATGATTTTTCCTTCTCGGATTATCTCATCAGTCAGCGAACTACTTTTGTCTTACCAAGAGTTTTTATGCTATCTGTTAGTTATAAATTATAATTTAGTTATACACACGTAATATATCTCCATTAACTTGAACTCGATATTGTTTCAAAGGATATTGAGCACCGCCTTGAGCTTGTCCAGTAAACAAACTATATTCTTTACTGTCACAAGCGCAAACTACATTGATTCCTTTTAGAGTCATATTAGAACAAGAGTTCAAAGCTTGGTTGGGACAGGCTGCGTCAAAAGCATTATAGTTACCAGGTGCTGTACAAAACACATAAATTCCTTTTGCTCCTAATCCAGAAATATAAACTGCATTACTAACGAATTTTAGATTAGAGTAGGTAGGCAAATTTAAGTTTAGATCAATAGTGAAAGTATAGTTAGGAACAAAGGGATTGTTATTGTTAACGCCAGAATCACTGCAAGAAAAGATCAAGGGAATCAATGCAAATAAGAGCTGAATTTTTTTCATTTTAAAATAGTGTCAAAGTATTAGTGAAACAAATTTAATTTATTTAACTTTGAATTATATATGATTAACATATATTTATAGACGAAAAAAAATAGTAGTATCTTTGTGGAAAGAAATCCCGTCCTGATGGGATTTTTTCTATTTATATAATTAATGAAATTATGAGTACAGTATCGTATTACACCGCAGAAGGATTAAAGAAATTAAGAGAAGAATTAGATTATCTAAAGAGCGTGATGCGTCCTAAAGCATCAGCAGATATTGCAGAGGCTAGAGATAAAGGAGATTTATCTGAGAATGCTGAGTATGATGCAGCCAAAGAAGCACAAGGTATGCTTGAGATGCGTATTGCTAAACTAGAAGAGGTACACTCAAACGCTAGATTAATTGACGAGTCCCATTTAGACCTTTCTAAAGTGCTAGTTTTATCGAATGTGAAAATCAAAAACCAAACCAACGGAATGGAAATGAAATACACATTAGTAGCAGAAAGTGAGGCAGATTTGAAAACAGGAAAAATATCCGTTACTTCACCAATTGGGAAAGGTTTACTAGGAAAATCAGTAGGGGAAGTTGCAGAAATTACGGTGCCAAATGGTGTGTTGAAGTTTGAAATTCTTGAAATCACTAGGGACTAATTTTGAAATAAAAGTTGAGGTTCAACACCTAAAATTGTAAGTATGCCAAGTATTTTTACCAAAATAATCAACGGAGAAATTCCTTGCTACAAGATAGCAGAGGATGAAAATTTCATAGCTTTTTTAGACGTAAACCCTAATGCAAAAGGTCACACACTTTGCATTCCAAAACAAGAAATCAATAAGATTTTTGATATGGATGACGATTTGTATTTAGGGCTAATGCAGTTCTCTAAAAAAATAGCAATTGCACTCGAAAAAACAGTTCCTTGTAAACGCGTCGGGATGGCAGTTGTAGGACTCGAAGTTCCTCATGCGCACGTACATTTGATTCCGCTAAACGAAATGGATGAAATGCGTTTTCAAAATAAAGTGAGTCTCACCACCGAAGAATTTACTACACTAGCAGCGGCAATTGCAGCCAACTTATAAAAACTGAAACACGAAAAAGTAGAAAAGGAGTACGACAAAAACGTATTCCTTTTTTTTGAATTAGAAATGGAGTCTTGTTTGATTTTTAGCAATACTTGCATGGTAGTTCCTTTGCCAATTTCAGACTGTAAAACTTTAATAGTGCCTTTGTGATATTCTTCTACAATTCTTTTGGTTAACGATAGTCCCAGTCCCCAACCGCGTTTTTTGGTGGTAAAACCTGGTTCAAAAATAGTTTGAAACTGCTTTTTTTGAATACCACTACCTGTATCTGTTACATTAATTTTTACCGTGTCAGCGTCGGCAACAATTGCCAGTTTGAGTTTTCCCTTTCCTTTCATGGCGTCAATGGCATTTTTGACTAAATTTTCTATCGTCCAGCTGTGTAAAATAGGGTTAAGCTGTACCCAAATCGGGTGTTTTGGAGCACTGAAAGTAAAGTCAATTTGCTTTGAAAACCGAGATTGTAAATAATCATACGCCTGTTGTGTTTCGTGAACAATATCAGTGCGTTCTAGCTTAGGTTCCGAACCAATTTTTGAAAATCGGTCGGTTATCGTTTGCAGGCGTTCAATGTCTTTTTCTATTTCTTGCGTGATCGAGGTGTCTACGTCATCTGCTTTCAAAATTTCAACCCAGCCAATCAATGACGAGAGTGGCGTGCCTATTTGATGTGCTGTTTCCTTTGCCATTCCGGCCCATAATTTATTTTGCGTCGCCATTTTTGTGCTGCGGTAGTAATTGTAAACTAATCCACCAAAAAGAACAATAATTAAAACCAGCGCAAGGGGGTAATATTTTAATTTGTTTAATAGGGAAGAGTTGCCGTAATATAGTTTTTGAAATTTTCCAGGAACATATTCTATAACAATGGGATCGTTTTCTGATTTTAAGGTGTTTAGTATTGTGATAGCCTTTTTGCTTTTTAACAAATTTTCCTCGTCAATATTAACCGTATTAATGATGCTGTCATTTTCGGTTAACATAATTGGGATTGATGTGTTATTGCTAAAAATCTGTAATGGCAATTCAACCTCAGTATTTTCATCGGCGTTAATTAATGTTTTTTGGGCCTGCGCCCAAAGATTCATTTTCAAGCGCTCTTCATTCTTGAAAATTTGAAAAAAAGTATAGGTATTCCAGAGAATTAAACTGATGATAAAAAAGGAGGCGAAAATAATTACCCAACGGGTGTTAACTCTTCTTTCGGAAAACTGCATACTAATGGATTTTAGTGCTAAATATAACGAAATAAATGCGCTTGTATTTTAGTTTTTACCAAAGAATTTTTAATCAAAGAAATTACTACTTTAATTTATCTTAGTGTTATATACTGCCATTTTTTACTTTTTCCGAAATTCTTTGTCAAGTAGATAAATAGAACTTAGAGCTATGGTTATTGCTATAGTTAATATTATGATTAGGTTTGTCGTTCCTCCATATAATTCAGTTAATGAGTACTCACTTGTTGATTTAGTTAAATTCACATCTCTTGAATTAAAATATTGGCCAAGAAAGGCTAGAAAATTAGTAGTCATGTGTATAATAATGGATAGATTTAATTTGTTTGTTTTAAAATAAACCCAACCTGATAAAATTCCAATTATAGAAGCCCCTATGAACTGCCAAGGATTCAAATGAACTAGACCAAAAAGTAAACTTGAAATAATTATTGACTTTAGTGGAGAGTAGCTTTTTAAAAGTCCATTTAGAATAATTCCTCTAAATATCAATTCTTCAAGAATAGGAGCTGCAATAACTATGGTAATAAATGAATACACACCCGTGCTACTTCCATCGCCGAGAAGTATCTTTTGCATATAGTCTGGCATTGGGATTTGGCTAATAATAGGAGCTATTATTCCTATTTCAATTGCAACTGTCGCAACGCAAAGCAGTAAAATAATCTTTATTGAACCAATTCCAAAATCATAATTACTCGTCTCTTGTCTATTTATCCTTTTACGATGAATAATAACAAAAGTAACCCCCATTGTCAGAACATAAGAAATTAAGGAGGTGAGTTCTTTTCCAAAAGTTGTTTCAAATGGTTTTACTATAATACCAAATAACAATTGAAATAATATTATTGTTCCTAACACTCTCCAACTTTCTCGAATATTGGGATAACTTTCTTCATTACTAATATCTGCCATTTTTTGTTGTTTTATTTTTTATATTCTGTAACTAACGATAGTATATTTGTTGTGGAAAACTCTGTTCCAAAATCTCAAATAAAATTTTGAAATGGAGCCCATTAAATTAGTGTGCATAAATATAAAGAAATAAATGTTTTACTATTTTAGTTTTTACTAAGAAATTTCACCAAAATTAATCTTCATCTAATTTCATTCTAATTTGGGGACACGGCTTTCTAAACTTAATTGATTTGTCTACTTTTGTATGCTACAGCACTAAATAAAAAATCTATGATTACTATTGATCCTAAAAGTATTTCTACAGCTCAATTACAAGGTTATTTACAAGGTTCAGTAGGTCCAAGACCTATTGCATTTGCCAGTACAATGGATGCCGATGGCAATGCCAATGTATCACCTTTTAGTTTTTTTAATGTGTTTAGTGCCAATCCGCCTATTCTTATTTTTTCGCCAGCACGCCGTGTTCGAGACAATACCATTAAACACACGCTTATTAATGCTGAGGCAACCAAAGAGGTGGTGATCAATGTTGTGAATTATGACATTGTGCAACAAATATCATTGGCCAGCACGGAATATGCAGATGGTGTGGATGAGTTTGTAAAATCAGGCTTGACGCCAATACCATCAGAGGTTGTAAAACCGTATCGAGTAAAAGAATCTCCGGTACAATTTGAGTGCAAAGTCAATCAAATTATTGCTTTGGGATCAGAGGGTGGTGCAGGGAATTTAGTCGTGTGTGAAGTAGTAAAAATTCATATTGACGAAGCTGTTTTAGACAGTAACGGCGCTATCGATCAACATAAAATTGACTTGGTGTCGCGTTTGGGCGGCAACTGGTATTCTAGATCCAATCAAGGACTTTTTGAAGTGCCAAAACCACTAGCTACCTTAGGAATTGGTGTAGATGCTATTCCAAATTTTATAAAAGAAAGTAAGGTTTTTAACGGAAATGATTTGGGGATTTTAGGAAATGTTGAAGCCTTGCCTACAACCGAAGAAGTTAGTATATTTGTACAGCAAAATTTTGCAGTTAAAGCTGTTTTGAGCTCAGATGATACTGAAAAAGTGCATCTTACGGCAAAAAAATACCTTAACGATAATGATGTAGTCTCGGCATGGAAGGTCCTTTTAGCCGATACTTTAAAATAGAGCATAACAATAAATATAGAGAAGATGGAAGTAACAGGAAAAATTAAAATGATCGATCAAACTAAAGAAGTTGGATCTGGAGGTTTCAAAAAAAGAGATGTTGTAGTAACAACTGATGAGCAATATCCGCAACATATTTCGGTTCAGTTTGTTCAAGATAAATGTGATTTGTTGAATAATTTTCAAGTAGGTGAAGCTGTAAAAATTGACATTAACTTGAGAGGAAGAGAGTGGACAAATGCACAAGGTGAAACGGTTTATTTTAACACTATTCAAGGATGGAGAATAGGGAAATTACAAGCGGAAAGTCCTTCTGCTCAGCAAATGCCTCCTATGCCATCTGCAGAAACATTTGCACCAGCAACTAGTTTTAACGAAGAGGAAGCAGACGATTTACCGTTCTAAAATAAAAATCCAAAGTATATAAATCCAAATTCCAAGTTGAAGCTTTCTTCATATTGGAATTTGGATTTTTTTTGAGCATTCCTGCCGTTTTCTTTATAATTTATGTCATCATGCATTACCTTTCTGATATTTTAGATTTTCCCGAAGTGAATAAAGCCAATCGAGATGGCATTCTTGCTATAGGTGGTGATTTATCTCCAGAACGCCTGCAGTTAGCCTACAAAAGTGGCATTTTTCCGTGGTTTGAATCCGGAGATCCTATACTTTGGTGGTCGCCAAATCCTAGAATGGTTTTGTTTTTAGAGGAGTTAAAAATCTCCAAAAGCATGCGCAACATTCTCAATAAAGACGAATTTTCGGTTACCTTCAATCAAAATTTTAGAGATGTTATCTCGTATTGTCAAAAAGTAAAACGCGACGGTCAAATTGGGACTTGGATTACTAACGACATGATTGAGGCCTATTGCAAATTACACGAATTAGGCATTGCAAAATCAGTAGAAGTTTGGCAAGATGACATCTTAGTCGGCGGTTTGTATGGCGTTGATTTGGGTCATGTTTTCTGCGGCGAAAGCATGTTTTCGTTAGTTTCGAATGCTTCCAAAGTGGCATTTATTACCTTGGTAAACCACTTGAAAAAAGAAAATTATAAGCTGCTCGATTGCCAAGTATACAATCCACATCTCGAAAGTTTAGGTTGCAGAGAAATTGCTCGCGAGGAGTTTATGCGAATTTTGCAGCAGCAGTAGGGCCTATTTCCAGCTGTTTGTTACAAGTCCTCCTTCAAAGTCTTATTTTTTCTAAAGCCATCAAAGGAGCTTCCTGCCGGTCGCTCTTTGCTGTCTCGAAAAAATAGCCTTTTCAGTCCGGGCTTTTCACTTCCATCTGGGGCAAAACGCCTGTTTTTTCAGTACTTAATGGATTGTTGAACACAACTAAAATTGCAACTTGGTAAAACTCCAATCTAAAGTTTGATACAAAACCAATTCATTATTCAAAGTTGGTAAACCTATAATTAATTTTAAGGTTTCGTGTGCCATCATCGTTCCTATCATCCCTGGTAAAGTGCCCAGCACACCATTCAAACTGCAATTTGGTACGTCTTTTGGATTGGGAGGCTCTGGAAATAAATCCCGGAGATTTTTACTTCCTTGGTGATTAAAAACAGCTAACTGACCTTCAAAACCTAAAATACTTCCATAAATCAAAGGTTTGCCCAAAGCTACACAAGTATCATTCACTAAATAACGAGTGGCAAAATTATCTGATCCATCCACAACCACATCAAAATCTTGGATGATTTGAACAGCGTTTTCAACAGTTAGTTTCGCTTCAAAAGCTGCTACTTTAATCAAAGGATTCAACGTTTCTAATTTTTCTTTGGCAATCAAAGCTTTTGATAAGCCCACTTGATCATCGGTGTATAAAATTTGTCTGTGCAAGTTGTGAATTTCTATTTTATCGAAATCAACAATCCCGATAGTTCCCACTCCTGCGGTCGAAATGTATTGTAAAATAGGACAGCCCAAACCGCCGGCACCAATAATCAAAACTCTTGCTTGCTTGAGTTTTTCTTGTCCTGAATCACCTATTTCGGGCAACATTGTTTGTCGGTTGTATCGTAAAAATTCTTGTATTACACTCATTTTATTGTGTCTTAAAGTTTGAAAATCTTAAAGGGGAAAGTCAAAAGATAAACTATCAAGTAAAGTCGTGTACTTATGACATTCGACTTTATGAAATTTGATTAAATGTTCTATCCCAGTCTTTCCAAACGGGTTCGTATCCATGGCTAGAAATAAGAGCGGCAATTTCCGATGCTGAACGCTCATCACTAATCTCAAATTGTTCCAAAGATTGCGGATCCACTACATAACCACCTGGATTGGTTTTGGAACCAGCACTCATACTTGTTGTACCAAGCGGAATAATATTATTTCTGAATTTTTCATTCTCGCGAGTCGATATAGAAATCTCTAAATCCTCATTCCATAACCGATAAGCACAAATCAATTGCGTCAAATCTTTGTCATCCATAATAAAGTTGGGTTGAATCACTCCTTCCGCAGGACGCAATCGTGGAAAAGAAACCGTGTATTTGGTTTTCCAATACGTTTTTTGGAGATAATCCAAATGTAAAGCATTGAAAAAACTATCAGTACGCCAGTCTTCTAATCCTAACAAAACACCCAAACCTATTTTATGAATTCCAGCAGTTCCAACTCGATCGGGCGTTTCTAAACGAAAATCGAAATTAGATTTTTTCCCTTTGGTGTGGTATTGCTTGTAAACATCCCGATGATAGGTTTCCTGATAAACTAAAACGGAATACACTCCAGCTTGGTGCAATTGTTCGTATTCTTCTGTGGATAAAGGTTGCACTTCTACCGAAATAGTCGAAAAATCATTTTTTATTTGAGCTACAGACTTTAGAAAATAATTGATGTTTACCGTATAATTGGCTTCGCCAGTTACTAATAAAACGTGGTCAAATCCTGCTTTTTTCAAGGCTTCAACTTCTAGTGTTATCTCGCTTTCAGTCAGGGTTTTTCGTTTGATTTTGTTGTCTAAACTGAAACCGCAATAGGTACAAATGTTTTGGCATTCGTTGCTCAAATACAAAGGCGCATACATTTGAATGGTTTTGCCAAAACGCTTTTTGGTTAATTCGTGACTTATTTGAGCCATTTGTTCCAAATAAGCTTGGGCGGCAGGTGAAATCAAAGCTAGAAAATCATCGAGATTGCGTTTAGTTTTGGCTAAAGCTTGTTCGACTTCTTTGGTAGTTGTTTGATAGATTTTAGCTTGAATTTTGTCCCAACTGTATTGTTCGAAAACCGATTTGAAATTTGTCATTATTTGTTTTTTAAACACAAAGCGCACAAAGTTATTTCACAAGAGACACAAAGTATGGTGTGCTTTGCGTTCGCTTTGTAAACTTTGTGGTTAAATTATTATTCATATAAAAATGCCGTCAAAGGACTCGAAGCCGCCGCACGATTTACCTTTTGTGCCAATTGGGCTTCGTATGCTTTTCGTCCTGCAATTACCGCTGCTGCGAAAGCTTCAGCCATCAGTTTTGGATTTCCAGAAACAGCAATAGCGGTGTTTACCAAAACAGCATCAGCGCCTAATTCCATTGCTTTTGCGGCATCAGAAGGCGCTCCAATTCCTGCGTCGATGATGACAGGGACTTTACTTTGTTCGATAATAATTTCTAAAAAATCGATGGTTTTCAAGCCTTTGTTGCTACCAATTGGAGATCCTAAAGGCATTACCGCTGATGTTCCGGCATCTTCCAAACGTTTGCACAAAACAGGATCGGCGTGAATGTATGGCAAAACAATAAAACCTAGTTTAGCTAGTTCTTCTGTTGCTTTTAGGGTTTCAATCGGGTCGGGTAACAAGTACCTTGGATCTGGATGGATTTCTAGTTTGAGCCAATTGGTTTCCAAAGCTTCTCTTGCTAGTTGCGCAGCAAAAATGGCTTCTTTCGCATTTCTTGCTCCCGAAGTATTGGGTAATAAATTAATGCGTGGATGTTTGAGATGAGCTAAAATAGCATCGGTTTCGGTTTCTAAATCGATACGTTTTAGGGCTACGGTAACCAATTCGCTCCCAGATGCCAAAATCGCTTCTTCCATTTGTTGATTGGAACCGAATTTTCCTGTTCCTAAAAACAAGCGCGATTCAAAGGTTTTATCTCCTATTTTAAATGGTAACATATAGTTTTTCGTTTAGTTGCGTGATTAATTCGGATGGATTTTCGCTTTGGGTAATTAAACCCGAAACAGCAATCCCGTGAACGCCAGTTTCCATTATGCTTTCAACGTTTGTAAGTTGGATTCCTCCAATGGCATAAATGGGAATTTGTATTTCTTTAGCTTTCATCTTTTCGATAATGCTGTGGTAGCCTTCTACCCCTAAAATGGGACTTAATTTTTCTTTTGTTGCTGTAAATTGGAATGGCCCTAAACCAATGTAATTACAGCCGTTTTCAATATGATTTTGAATATCTTCAAAAGTATTCGCAGTTGCTCCGATAATTTTTTCACGACCTAAAATAGTTCTCGCTGCTGCTACATTCATATCGGTTAAACCTACATGAACTCCATCCGCATCTAATTGCTGTGCTAGGTGCAAATTGTCATTGATGATTAAATACGCAGAAAAAACATCGCACAAAATTTTTGCAGTTTCTGCAACATCAAAAAGTTCGGAGGTGGAAGCATTTTTGAAACGCAACTGAATCCACTCACAACCGTTGTCAAGCGCTTTGCGAATATTGGACAATTGTTCTTCGACGGTGTTTCCTTGAGTAATATATTGTAATTTATGGTACATAATGATATCCTAATTGAGTTGGATTTGACATTAAAAAATTTTCAGTATAACTTTTAGCATTTTTACAGGCAGTTAAAAGCTCTTGTCCTAAGGCTAGATTAGCGGTTATAGCAGCCGATAGGACACAACCCGAACCGTGTTTGGGATGTATTTTTGCGTTTTTAGACTCTAGTTTAAAAAATTGATTTGATGTATGTAAATAATCGGTACCAATTTCCGTGGGATGATGTCCTCCTTTTAATAAAACAGCACAGTTTTTGGATATGTACTCGGTAATAATATCAATTGAGTTTTCTTTTAAGTCTAATTTTAAAATTTCATCATAATTAGGAGTTATCAGTTCTAATTCATTTAAAACATCAACTAAATCGTTTTGATTTTCAATTATCAGAAAGTCGAAATTGGTAGTTGATTTTAAAACAGTGTCCCAAACTATTTTTGTTTGTGGCGAAAGTTTTTTTATCAAACAAACAACTGCTTTTAAAAATGCCAAAGAAGGAACAATACCAATTTTCACGGCTTTTATATCGTAAGTATTAAATATTGTTTGAACAGATTGCAGAACAAAATCCAAATCTGTCCATTGTATGGCTACAAATTCATTTTCGGTTTGAATAGTATTTGCAGTACTAATAGCAAAGCCATACACTTGATGTTGTTCGAACGTCTTTACATCTGCCAAAACTCCCGCGCCTGCTGAAGGATCGAAGCCTGCAATGCTTACTACAAAAGGTCGTGACATAGTTTAAAATTTTCTATTGAATGGTTGTTGTTCCAAATACTGCCTAAAAGAGCTACATCATCAAAACCAAATGCTAATGCAGTTTTGATATTTTCGGATGTAATTCCTCCCAGAGCAATCAATGCGGTGTTGTTATTCTTTCTTTGTTTTAATTCTTTTTTGAAATCCAGATTCGAAACATAATTAGATTTTGAAATACTTTCGAAAACAGGGCCAAAAAAAGCGTAATCAAAAACACTTGACAGCTCTTCAAAATCGGACATTTGATGAATAGAGGTGGAGAGGCTGAATTTTTTTTCTTTCCACTTTTTTAAATGCTCTTCGGATGTTGCGACTCTGTTTTTTTCTGTAAAATGAATGCGATCAATTCCAAATTCTAGCGCTAATTGATGATGACTATGCAAAACCAATCGGTGTCTGAAAGTTGTTTTTATTTTTGATACAAATGTTTTCATTTCTGTTGCTGAAAAATCAGGTTTTCTGACATGAAGTAACTCCAATCCATGCTCAAAGAGAGCGTGTATGGTGTTGATTTCGTTTGCTATTGCAGTTGGATTGGAAATGACTATCATTTTTGATTAGATTCTGAAAAGGAAAAAAGAGTATATAACATAGAAAATAGACTGTGATTTAGGTCTATTCTCTATATTCTTTTGTCTATTCTCTCGTCTTAAATATAAATTTCTTTTCCCTGTTCAATAAACTCTTCTGATTTTGCTGCCATTCCTTTCTCGGCTTCGGCTACGTCACGAATTTCTTGAGAAATTTTCATGGAGCAGAATTTTGGTCCACACATTGAGCAGAAATGAGCCACTTTTGCACCGTCTGCAGGCAAGGTTTCATCGTGAAATTCACGAGCAGTATCTGGATCTAATGACAAGTTGAATTGGTCTTCCCAGCGGAATTCGAAACGAGCTTTGCTTAAAGCATTGTCTCGGTATTGTGCTCCTGGGTGACCTTTGGCCAAATCCGCAGCGTGAGCAGCAATTTTATATGTAATCACACCGTCTTTTACGTCTTTTTTGTTGGGTAAACCAAGGTGTTCTTTTGGGGTAACATAACACAACATAGCGCATCCGTACCAGCCAATCATAGCGGCTCCAATGGCAGAAGTAATGTGGTCGTAACCGGGAGCAATGTCAGTGGTTAATGGACCCAAAGTGTAGAACGGAGCTTCATCACAATGTTCCAATTGTTTATCCATATTTTCTTTAATCATATGCATAGGTACGTGACCTGGACCTTCAATAAATACTTGAACGTCGTGTTTCCAAGCGATTTTTGTTAGTTCACCCAGCGTCTCTAATTCGGCGAATTGTGCGGCATCGTTGGCATCGGCGATAGAACCTGGGCGAAGTCCGTCACCTAATGAAAAGGCAACGTCGTATTGTTTCATAATTTCGCAAATCTCTTCGAAATGCGTGTACAAAAAGTTTTCTTTATGGTGGAACAAACACCATTTGGCCATAATAGAACCACCGCGAGAAACAATTCCGGTAACGCGATTAGCGGTTAAATGAATGTAGCGTAGTAAAACCCCAGCGTGAATGGTGAAATAAGAAACGCCTTGTTCCGCTTGTTCGATTAAGGTATCACGAAAAATTTCCCAGGTTAAATCTTCTGCGATTCCATTTACTTTTTCTAAGGCTTGATAAATTGGTACCGTACCGATGGGAACAGGGGAATTACGAATAATCCATTCTCTGGTTTCGTGAATGTTTTTTCCTGTAGATAAATCCATAATGGTATCAGCACCCCAGCGACAAGCCCAAACCGCTTTTTCTACTTCTTCTTCGATGCTTGAAGTGACTGCGCTATTCCCAATATTGGCATTAATTTTTACTAAAAAATTGCGTCCTACAATCATTGGTTCGCTTTCGGGATGGTTGATGTTGTTGGGGATAATAGCACGCCCTCTGGCTACTTCGCTACGAACAAATTCGGCTGTAATTGGCCCCACCCCAGCCCTCCCCGAAGGAGAGGGAGTGTTTGCGCCCCAGCTATCTCCTTTATGTTGGCATTGCATTGCTTTTGTTTGAGATTCAATTTGCTCATATTTTTGGTTTTCACGAATGGCGATGTATTCCATTTCGGGAGTGATAATGCCTTGTTTGGCGTAATATAATTGGGTCACATTGGCACCTTTTTTGGCGCGCATGGGTTTGTGTAAATATTCAAAACGCAAGTGATCTAACTTTTCATCATTCAAACGTGATTTTCCGTATTCGGAGGAGATTTCGGTTAGTTCTTCTACATCATTACGGTCCAGAATCCATTGTTCGCGGATGCGCGGCAATCCTTTGCGTATATCAATTTCAAAATTAGGATCTGTAAAAGGGCCTGAAGTGTCGTAAACGGTTACTGCTGGGTTTTTTTCTATTCTGCCATTTGACATTTTAGTATCTGCGAGCGAAATTTCACGCATCGCTACTTTAATCGGGTGGATTTCACCATCGATGTATACTTTTTTGGAATTTGGAAACGGGGTTCTAGATATTTTTTCTTCGGTATTCATAAGTAATAGGATTGTGTTTAGTATTTTTTTTCTGCTAGGGATAGTAATGGAAAGCCCGTAAAGTGAACAGACTAATAAAACAAGGAGACAGTGAAGCGACCGTAAGGAAGCTTTAATGGCGACTGTGTTTTATAGGATGGTCACTGCGGACTTGTAATGGATAGCCCGCTCGAGCACAAGGTCATTAAGTTAAATAATTGCTTTTTTGTCACGCAGATTTCGCGGATTTACGCAGAAAAATCGGTTTAAATCTATTGAATCTGCGTGCTGTTTTTTCTTTTTCCTATTAACTTAATTAGATTGTGCTCGAGCAGCCGCCTCATCCGCCTTGAGTTGCGGAGATGATAAGAATGGTGTCGGTTTCTTGTATGGGGTGGATGTTCCAAGTAGATTTTGGAATGACGGTATTGTTTATGGCCACAGCAATTCCGTTTTGTTTTACGGGAATTTCTAAGTCAAGAAGTGCTTGAACCGTTAGGCTCTTGGCGGCAAAATGTTTTGTTTGGTTGTTGATTTTTAGTTCCATTCCTGTTGAGTTTAGTATATAGGTATACTTTAGGAATGGCTACGACGGTACCCAAATATGGTACAATGAAGTCATCTTACTTTTCCCTACGCTAGTATGAACTAGATCAGGTTCAGAGGGTAAAATCTCAGCCTACCGTGGTAGACACCCCTAAAGTGTGAAGCAAATGTAATGAAAATTATGAATTATAAATTATAAATTATAAATTATGAATTTCGTTTCCAACAATTTTCTACATGATCATTGACCATGCCTGTGGCCTGCATGAAGGCATACATAACGGTGGAACCCACAAATTTAAAACCCCGTTTTTTTAAATCCTTACTAATTGCATCAGAAATTGGTGAAGTAGCAGGAACTTCTTTTAAGTTTCTTGGCGAGTTGTTAACCTGTGTGTTATTTATAAAAGCCCAAATGTATTGCGAAAAACTGCCAAATTCTTCTTGGATTGTAATGAAATTTTGAGCGTTGGTCACAGCCGAATAGACTTTGAGTTTGTTGCGAATGATACCTGCATCTTGTAATAATTCTTGAATTTTATCATCAGAATATTGCGCAATTTTTTTATAATCAAAAGCATCAAATGCATTGTAGAAATTTTCTCTTTTGTTCAAGATGGTAATCCAACTTAGGCCTGCTTGAAAGGTTTCAAGTAGTAAAAATTCAAATAGAGTAGTGTCATCATATACGGGAACGCCCCATTCTTCGTCATGGTATTTCATGTATAAATCACTGGAATGACACCAGCCGCAACGTATTTTATCAGTTATAATCATTCTTTTTCGGTGGCTAAATATTTTTTAATAGTGTAGTGACCTAGGTAAATTAAGGGAGTTAAGAGTATGGCTGTGCCTAGCTTAAAAGTATAGCCAGTTAAGGCTGAGGTTAGGAAGGTTTCAAAGTTAATTTTGCCGGGCAACCAAAATGCAATTCCCAATACAATAAAGGAATCAAACAGTTGTGAAATGATGGTAGAACCCGTAGCTCTAAGCCATATTTTTTTGTTTCCAGTTCGGTTTTTAAAAAACCAAAAAACAGTAACGTCTATTAATTGTGATATAAGAAAAGCAATGATACTGCCCACAATAATCCACATGCTTTGGCCAAAAACAGCAGTAAACTGTGCGTCACTCACAGGACTTATTCCTTTTGCAGCAGGGATTGTTATGGCTAACAGTAGAATAATAAACGAGTAGGCAATTAATCCAGCAGTGATCAAGGATAATTTTTTTACTCCTTTTTCGCCAAAATAATCGTTAATTAAATCTGTAGTCAAAAACACAATAGGCCAAGGCAAAATACCGATGCTCATTACAAACGGACCTATTTGTACCAGTTTTCCACCAATCAATTCAGCAGTAACGGCATTAGTGATAAATATCCCGGCAAGGATTATAAAGACAAGTTCTTTTTTGGTTTTGAACATAGAATAAACTTTCATCAAATTTAATAAAATAAATGGAATTTTAGAGATGTGCTATTTCAAAGAAAAAGCCCCATTCCAACAGAATTGAAATGGGGCTTTGTATTAAAAAAATGAAATCAAATAGCAATTATTTGAAATCAAATAGTGGCTATCCTAAAGAAGCTCTTTTGAAACCTGTAATTTCAACATTGAAACCTTTAACATAATCACCTACTTTTTTACTGTCATCTTTGATGAAGTTTTGATCAAGTAAAGCTTTTTCTTGGTCTAAAGTAGTGTTGTCAGAGATAAAACGTTGTACTTTACCAGGAATAATTTTGTCCCAAATTTGTTCTGGTTTACCTTCAGCTTTTAATTCAGCTTTAGCATCTTCTTCAGCTTGTTTGATAACTTCTTCAGTTAATTGAGAGAAAGAAATGTATTTAGGAACATTTTTTAAAGTTTTTCCTAAACGTTTTGCTTCTTCATTTTCTTTTTCAATGATCGCAATACGAGCAGCTAATTCAGACTCAACAAAAGCAGGATCAAAATCTTTGTAAGATAATGTATCAGCTCCCATTGATGCTACTTGCATAGAGACGTCTTTAGTCAAAACTTCTGCATTTGGTACAGCAGCAGAAATAGCAGTTAATGCAGCAATTTTGTTAACGTGAACATAAGATCCAACGAAAGCACCTTCTAAAATTTCAAAACCACCGATTTCGATTTTTTCACCGATAACACCAGTTTGCTCAATTAATTTTTCAGCAACAGTCATTCCGTTGAAATCTGATGCTAAAAATTCTTCTTTAGAAGAAAAATTAATTGCTTTTTCAACTAATTCTTTAGCTAAAGTTACGAAAGATTCATTTTTACCTACGAAATCTGTTTCGCAGTTTAAAGTGATGATAGCTCCTTTAGTTTTGTCAGCATTGATAAAAGAAACAGCAGCTCCTTCAGAAGACTCACGATCAGAACGGTTAGCAGCAACTTTTTGTCCTTTTTCTCTAAGGTTTTGGATTGCTTTATCGAAATCTCCATCAGCTTCAACTAAAGCTTTTTTACAGTCCATCATTCCGGCACCTGTAGTTTGTCTTAATTTGTTTACGTCTGCAGCAGTAATTGTTGCCATAATATTTTGAATTTTAATGTTAAAAGTAAAAATTCCAATCTTTAAATCCCAAATTCCAATGTTATCAGATAGTTATTTTCTGATTTTGGAATTTGGAATTCAAAATTTGGAATTCAAAATTTGATTTATTCTTCAGTTGCAGTTGCAGCTGGAGCTTCTGCAGTTTCAGTAGCTGGGGCAGCAACTTCAGCAGTAGCTTCAGTTTCTTTTTCAGTACCTCTATCAGAAAGTCCTTCGATAATTGCAGATGTAACTAAAGTTAAAATTTTGTCAATTGATTTAGAAGCATCATCATTTGCAGGAATAACATACTCTACTTCACGTGGATCAGAGTTAGTATCAACCATTGCGAAAACTGGAATGTTTAATTTTTGTGCTTCTTTTATAGCGATGTGTTCTGCTTTGATATCTACTACGAACAATGCAGCCGGTAGTCTAGACATGTCAGCGATTGAACCTAAGTTTTTCTCTAATTTAGCACGAAGACGATCAACTTGCAAACGCTCTTTTTTAGATAAAGTCATGAAAGTACCATCTTTCTTCATTTTATCAATAGTAGCCATTTTTTTAACAGCTTTACGGATAGTTACAAAGTTAGTTAGCATTCCACCAGGCCATCTTTCAGTGATGTAAGGCATGTTTGCAGCTTTTGCTTTATCAGCAACGATGTCTTTTGCTTGTTTTTTGGTAGCAACAAATAATATTTTTCTACCTGATGCAGCGATTTTTTTCAAAGCTTCGTTAGCTTCTTCAATTTTTGCTGCAGTTTTATATAGATTGATAATGTGAATACCATTACGTTCCATATAGATGTAAGGAGCCATGTTTGGGTCCCATTTTCTAGTCATGTGTCCAAAGTGTACACCTGCTTCTAGTAAGTCTTTAACTTCTATTTTGTTTGCCATTTTGTTCTAGTTTACGTTCTGTTGATTAGCAATAAGCTTCTTTGATACGACTTTAGGCATGTGCCTTTAAGACTTTCGGCTTATTTAGATGCTAAACTATTTCCTACCTCGGTAGGAGAGCAACAACAACTGTGTTTTTAAATTTTTATGCTAAATTTATTTTAACATATTTCAGTTTAAGCTGATAACAATACCAGCGTTTGAACTTGATAATCTGAAAAATAACCAGATTGAATATTAACGCTTAGAGAATTGGAATCTCTTACGAGCTTTCTTCTGACCGAATTTCTTACGTTCAACCATTCTTGGATCTCTTGTTAATAAACCTTGTGGTTTAAGGATTCCTCTGTTTTCAGCATCAACTTCGCACATTGCACGTGCTAATGCCATTCTTACAGCTTCTGCTTGTCCTGTTGAACCACCTCCGTAAACATTAACTTTTACGTCAAAGTTGCTTACATTTTCTGTCATAGACATTGGTTGTAAAACTTTGTACTGTAAAGTTGCAGTTGGGAAGTAAGTTTCAAATGCTTTTTTGTTTACCGTGATTACTCCTGTTCCTTCTGAAACGTATACACGTGCAACAGCGGTTTTTCTTCTACCGATTTTGTGAATAACTCCCATTACTTAAGATCGTTAAGGTTAACTGTTCTAGGTTTTTGAGCTCCTTGTTTGTGCTCTGATCCTACAACAACATTTAAATTTCTAAAAAGCTCTGCTCCTAATTTGTTTTTAGGTAACATCCCTTTTACAGCTTTTTCAACTAATAATGCAGGGTTTTTAGATTGCAAAACTTTAGCAGTTAAAGTTCTTTGACCTCCTGGGTAACCAGTGTGACGGATGTATGTTTTTTCATCCATTTTGTTACCTGTAAGGTTAATTTTTTCTGAGTTGATAACAATTACGTTATCTCCGCAGTCCACATGTGGTGTGTAACTTGGCTTGTACTTACCTCTTAAAATCATTGCGACTTTTGAAGCAAGACGTCCTAAGTTGTGACCATCTGCATCTACAACAATCCACTCTTTTGTAACTGTGGCTTTGCTTGCTGACTGTGTCTTGTAGCTTAATGCGTCCATAATATTTTTTTAATTAAACATTCCATCCCCAATAAAGGGGTTGCAAAAGTACAATTAATTATTTTAAATACAAATACCTTAAAAGATTATTTTGTTATGTGCTTTGTACTGATTATCAAATGTATATTATTATTTTTTTTGCGTTTTCTAAATCATCTTTTCTAAATTGATTTTATTCCTCTATTTAATGATCTGTATTGGTGTATTTTTTTTTGTTGTTACAATTACTTTTTTGAACTTAATGCGTTATTTTTGTCAATAGATTGAATTTTTTAGAAATTATACTATCTTGTACTTTAACTTTATACTGAATTCTTAATATGAAAGCCAAAGCAACTTTAAAACAAATCGCGAAGGAACTTAACGTTTCTGTTTCTACCGTGTCTAAGGCATTAAACGATAGTCCAGAAATTAGTGAGCTAACGAAGGTTAAAATAAAGGAATATGCGAAGCTTAAAAACTACAAGCCAAATATTATTGGGTTGAATCTTAAAAATAGAAAGACAAAGACTATAGGCGTTATCATACCTAACATTCTTAATTCTTTTTTTGCAAAAGTATTTAGTGGTATTGAGAAAATAGCTGATGAAAAAGGGTATAATGTAATCATGTGCATTTCTAATGAGTCTCTGGATAAAGAAGCACATACCTTAGAGATGTTAAGTAATGGTACTATTGATGGTTTTATAGTGTCTGTATCTGAGGAAGCTCAGAAAGCTCAAGATTATCAGCATTTCACAACTATTATTAATGATGGAACTCCTATTGTAATGTTTGATCGTATTGCAGATGGGGTAGACTGTGATAAGGTAATTGTAGATGATTTTGATTCGGCACTTCATGCGACCCAGCAACTTTTGAACTTGGGTTGTAAAAATATTGCCTTACTTTCTTCTATTGATAATTTGAGTGTGGGTAAATTAAGAACTGATGGCTATTTAAAAGCATTATCTAATAATGGTATAGCTGTTAATCCTGATATTATGATTAGAACTGACTCAGAACTTGATCTTAAAAATAAAATGGATTCTATATTTGAAAACCCAATAGATGGAATTTTTGCATTGGATGAGAATGATTCAGTTGCAGCATTAAGAGTTGCATTAAAAAAAGGATTCAAAGTACCCGAAGACATTTCTATCATTGGTTTTGCTGATGGAATTTTAGCGTCAAGAAGATTGTCACCTAGTTTGACAACAGTTAGTCAACATGGTATAGAAATAGGTGAAGTAGCGGCCAAGTTGCTTATTAAGAGGTTGGAATCAGAGGAGGAGCATCTTCCTTATGTAACAAAGGTGATTAAAACCAAATTAAAAGAAAGAGAGTCGACTAAAAAAGTGCAGTAACATTAATTTAGTCTTAAATTAATAG
>NZ_MTCA01000029.1:0-24793 GCF_002150205.1 Flavobacterium sp. FPG59
GTTGTTTTTTTTACATGTTATTGGTTTACCTACAAAAAAATATACGGTGGAGGATTTGTAAATTTCATCAAATACATTGGTTTATTTTTTACTTTTTATAGTATTGCCATGGGTTTTACGTTTCACAATACCATTGCTGTTGTTCAAGGACTTATTGGAAAAAAAAGTGATTTTATCCGAACTCCTAAGTTTAACATTGAAAGCTTAAAAGAGAAATGGAAACAAAACACTTACATCAATAAAAAGATATCAAAAAATATCATCATTGAAAGCCTGCTTCTCCTCTATTTTCTTTTTGGAATATACAGTGGAATTCAGTTAAATGACTATGGATTACTTCCGTTTCATATTATGCTGTCCTTTGGGTATGGATTTGTCATATTCAATTCTTTCCGAATTGGAAACTAAAATGTAATATCTATTTTTTTAAATAAATTCGCTTACAGCAAATGAAAGTACTTAGTAACTCATGTAAACTTTATACACTATTGAGCGCTCTATGCTATACCTACATAGGCTATTTTATGGACCGAAAGGATTTTGTTGTTTTGCTTTTATTATTTGGTGTTTTATTTTTCTCACTTGTAAAAATCATTCAGGAACAAAAAGAAAACATTAACTATTTACTTGGTTTAGGTCTTTGTTTTAGAATCCTATTTGCATTTGCCTTACCTAATCTTTCTCAGGATTTTTACAGATTTATTTGGGACGGGAGAATACTCATAGAAGGATTTAATCCTTACACCAATTTGCCCAATGATTTAATTGTTAACACTAATTTTAATATTGCTCAGGCACAAGAATTACTTAAATCGATGGGGAGTTTGAGTGCTTCTCATTTTTCAAATTACCCGCCAATTAACCAACTTTTTTTTGTGATCGCGGGAATCTTTGGCACCCAATCCATAGTTACGGCAACCATTGTTTTGCGATGTATTATCATTGTAGCTGATTTTGGTACAGCAATTTTTGGAGCTAGATTATTACAATCAATGGGTTTCGAAAAGTATAAAATATACTGGTACATATTAAATCCATTGGTACTTATAGAACTCACGGGAAACTTACATTTTGAAGGTGTTATGCTGTTCTTTTTTATATGGGGCATCTATTTATTGCACCAAAACAAGTGGAAAACGGCTGCAGTAGCAATAGCCTTATCAATTGCAACTAAACTCTTGCCACTTATACTACTTCCATTATTTTTTCAAAAATTAGGATGGAAAAAAAGCTTTGTATTTTATACAATAATTATTGGCATTAACGTGGTCCTTTTCATTCCATTTTTATCAACCGCAATGGCTGAGAATTATTCGAATACAATTGCTTTATGGTTTGTAAATTTTGAATTTAATGCCAGTTTCTATTACATCATCAGAGAAATAGGTTTTTACTATAAAGGGTATAATATCATTCATAGCACCGGAAAAGTTATCCCAATACTAATCATAATCTTTATCCTCTTACAGTCCTTTTTTGGCAAAAATAAAACCACACCCGAATTATTAAAAAGTATATTACTTGTGCTAAGTATTTACTTTTTTCTATCTACAACAATACATCCGTGGTATGTCATAAATCTTGTTTTAGTTTCGGTTTTTACAAAATACAAATTCCCAATTGTATGGAGTTTTACAGTTGTATTGAGCTATTTTGCTTACTCAGGTCAACTATTCAAAGAGAATTTAATGCTTATTGCCATTGAATACGCCGTAGTTTTTTGGTTTATGTTTCGAGAATTAGAACTTAAACCCCTAGCATTTTATAAAAGATTACAATCTAAACTTTCAAATTCATTTTCTATAAAAGCTTAAGATTGCTGAGAAAACACAATCAAGAGTATTGCAATTAAAGCAATAAATAAACCTAGATAATTTTTTAAAGACAACTTTTCTTTGAAAACAACAACACCTATAACACTTCCTAAAATTATAACTCCTAAATTCATTCCTGCAAAAACGGTAGATGGATTTGCAGTAAACACTTGGTGCGCTTTGAGATAAAAAAGGATATTCCCAAAATTGAACACACCAACAAGACCTCCTAACAAAATATTTTTTAGAGTTATTTTAGATGCGTTTACAACTGTATCGTAACATGCCACCAATACCATAATAACTAATGCTATCGAAAAAACTACAAGCAATGAACTGGTAAAAGGCATCGTTGTATAAAGTGCCATTTTCTTGAAAAGAATATCGATGATCCCAAAACCTAGTAAAACTAATAAGGGGTAAGTCCAATTTGTTTTTTCTTTTGATACAGGTTTCATCAATATCATAAGTATAGCAGGAAAACCAATAATTAGCGCTACAAGTTTGTACGAATTAAAAGTTTCATCGAAAATCAACCAAGCTGCCAAAATAGGAATAAATAAAGACAGTCTTTGAGCTGCATCGGTTCTTACAATTCCCACTTGTTTTATTGAGGTTGCCAAAAACAAAAAAACTGTTGGCAATAAAAAACCAATACTAACATACAATGCCCATGGAGCAGTGGATAAAGAAGTAAATTTAAAATCGAAAAAAAAGAAACATAAAAGTACGGCAACTGCATAGTTAGTTGCTACCATTTGAATAGCACTAGAGTTGTATTGTCTAGATAATTTAAAAATCACACCTACAGTAACACTACAAACTACACTAAGTAAAAGATAAATCATGTTTTTTCCTCAAAATTACTATTTAAGTACCAATTTTAAAAATAGCAACCTAATCTCTTTTGAGCCATCCCGTAATACTCATGCGGGGACAGTTTGTTTCCAATACTTCATGAACCAGCTCATCACTCTTAAAAAAAACTGTTTTTCCCAGAGTAGGAGCAATTTTTTGAGGAATATCGTTTTGATGTATCATTAGCTCACCGCCATCTGTAACTTTCCAGTCCGCATTTAAATAACTGATCATGCTAAATTTTCGGCTAGGATTGCTTTTAAATTGATCCAAGTGCTTTAAGTAAAAATCTCCTTTTTCATACAGGGAATAATGAAATTCATAACCTGTAATTCCAGCATAGCAACTTTGATTCAAGTATAAAATGAAGGCTTCAATTAATTTAAAAAATTCATTCTCAAAAACATTATTGTGCTTTTTATCCAACCAATAAATAGAATCACTCCGTATGGCACCATCATAAAGCAATTTATCTGAGTTGCCAATGCCAGCAGCAGTAAGCAAACTTCTTTCATTTAAGTTAAGAATGTTTTGTATTAAATGATCTGAAAGTTCTGGAGTCAAAAAATGCTCTGCTATACCTACTTTATTTTCAACATAACTTGATATCAAATTCTCAAAGGAATTTTCCATTTTAATTTTGGGAAAGACTGAAAATACAGTCAACGTAGCAAGGTAGATGAAATAAAATTACAAAGGCTATTTTTATAAAAAAAAGGGTTTAGTAAAAACTAAACCCTTTTGCATTTACAATTTACTGATAAAACTACCGTAAATATCTTTGAACTGATACCCTTCGGAAAAACGATCTTTACTTAGTTTCTTGTATTCTACCAATCCCCAAAGTATAAATTCCATCATGAAAAATTTATCTTCTGGACTTACTTGCGGTTGGTATTTTTTAATCAAAACTTCCAATGGTGCTATTCCGCCTAGAATTTTTTCATACTCTTCATCTGAGCAATCATCAAGTAATTCAAAACCACTTTCGGCAAAGAACCATTCTATGATATCGGTGTACGCATTTTTGACACCTTCTTTTTCTAGTTTTTCAATTTTAGGAAAATAAGCTGGAAAGAAAGTATGAATGGCATCACCCAATAAGTGTTGTGCTACGGCAGCGGCTCCCTCCTGCTCTCCTTCATAAACCAACTCTACTTTTCCAGTAATAGCTGGAATAATTCCCATAAAATCAGACAAACGCAAAGTAGTTTTGTCTGCACCAGCTTTTAATGCTCTTCTTTCTGCAGTGCTTAGTAAATTTTCAAAAGCTGTTATACTCAATCTAGCACTCACCCCACTTTTATTATCAATATATTCACTTTCCCTAGCTTCAAAACTAATTTGTTCTAATAAATCTCTTGCTAATGAAGGTACATACACCATGTCATTTTGCGTAGCATCCAGTTTTGCTTCTTGCTCTGTGATAGTTCTAGCAATCTTAATAGTTTCAGGATAATGCGTCAGGATTTGTGACCCAATTCTATCTTTTAATGGAGTTACAATACTGCCACGATTTGTGTAGTCTTCAGGGTTTGCGGTAAAGACAAATTGCATGTCCAGCGGCATTCTTAATTTAAAACCGCGAATTTGAATATCTCCTTCTTGTAGAATATTAAACAGGGCTACTTGAATTCTAGCTTGTAAATCAGGTAACTCATTGATCACAAATATGCAACGATTCGCTCTTGGAATCATCCCAAAATGAATCACGCGATCATCAGCATACGATAATTTTAAATTTGCTGCTTTTATAGGATCTACATCGCCTATTAAATCGGCAACTGTTACATCTGGAGTGGCTAGTTTTTCAAAAAAACGTTCACTTCTGTGCAACCAGGATATTGGGGTTTCATCTCCTTTTTCATCGATAAGATCTTTGGCAAAACGAGATATCGGCTGTAACGGATCATCATTGATTTCGGAACCTGTTACAAACGGAATGTACTCATCAAGCAATTCAATCATCTTGCGAGCCATTCTCGTTTTGGCTTGACCGCGAAGCCCTAATAAATTGATGTTATGACGAGATAAGATAGCCCGCTCCAGCTCTGGAATTACAGTATTCTCAAAACCATGAACCCCTTCAAAAGTGGGTTTCCCTGATTTTATTTTTTCTCTCAAGTTCGATCGCAATTCATCTTTAATGCTTTTGCTTTCGTATCCTGATTTTTTTAATTCTCCTAATGTTTTTATAGTATTCATCTATTTTTTATTGAAATTGATATTGCTTTAGTATTGGGGTTTGCGTTAGGGATAGCAGTGTAAATCCTTTTTTGAGTCCCGAAATTATCGGGACTCAAAAAAGATTGAAACGAATAGCCCGACCCGTAGGGAAACGCCCAAAATTACTTTATTCTCTTTTTTCTATTGGTCTCATAGTCCTCAAAAATCATTTCGCCCAATCCTTTTAATCCTGTATAAAAGGCTTTTCCTTGATTTGACTCTGTAAACTTGTTCACAAATTTTTGCAAATAAGGATCATTAGCAATCATAAAGGTAGTGATGGGGATGTGTAATTTTCTGGCTTGTTGCGCTTGATTGTAGCATTTATCCACAATATATTCATCAAGACCGTTGCTGTTCATATAATACGAACCATCTTTTTCACGAACACAACTTGGTTTCCCATCTGTAATCATGAAAATTTGCTTGTTTGTATTACGCTTTCTGCGCAAAATATCCATGGCTAGTTGCAAGCCAGCAACCGTATTAGTGTGATACGGACCTACTTTTAAATAGGGTAAATCTCGTATGGCAATAGTCCAAGCATCGTTACCAAAAACAAGAATATCCAAGGTGTCTTTGGGATAACGCGTGGTAATTAATTCGGCTAGTGCCATGGCAACTTTTTTTGCAGGAGTGATTCTATCCTCACCATACAAAATCATACTGTGACTGATGTCAATCATGAGAACGGTACTCATTTGCGACTTAAATTGAGTTTCTTCTACAACCAAATCATTTTCGGTGAGCATAAAATCGCCAACACCGCTATTTATTTGAGCATTTCGCAAACTCTCTGTCAAAGAAATTCGTTCGAGTCCGTCACCAAAATGAAATTCTCTAAACTCTCCTGTATGCTCATCTCCATTGCCTACATGTTTGGTTTTGTGATTGCCACTTCCAGAGCGTTTAAGATTTCCAAAAATGTTATCTAAAGCTTGCTGCCTTATAGCGCGCTCGGTCTTGGCTGTAATCCCCAGTCCGGAACTTCCATCCTCTTTCAACTCTTCCCGGATATAGCCTTTCTTCTTTAAATCTTCAACAAAATCATCAATGGTATAAGCCTCATCAGTAAGTTTATACTCTACATCTAACTCTCGCAACCAGTCAATTGCCTCATCAAAATCTCCCGAAGTATGCGTGATCAACTCTTTGAAAATACCAAAGAGTTTATCAAACGGAGACTGGAAAGGTGCTTCGTATTGCTTGAAATAAAATCCTTTTTTATTATCGTTTTTCATAGAACATAAAATTACATCATTTTCAAAGGACAGCTTACAAACGTTTATTAATTTTTAGTTAAAAGCAATTTCAAGAATATAAACGTTACAAAAATGATTTGGGCGTGCCCTCACCTCCACTGTCGTTGCGGTGAGGTCGTGCTGTACGTTCTCAATCTCCCAAAAAAGGGAGGATTTCCACTACCATCACTCACGCAAAACTTCTTAAAAAGAACGTATTTCCTAAAAAAGTAAATTCAAAGTGTAATTGTAAAATAAGAATATGAATACTCTAAAACTTTTTCGCACCTTAGCAATCCATTTTAAAAACAAAAACCCCCGATTAAAAATGAGCGTATTTATAAAAGAATTGTCCTTTCGTTGGTCTGATCTTGATCCTAACTTTCATGTAAGACACAGTGCGTATTATGATTTTGGAGCACAACACCGTATTGAAATACTAGAAAGCCTAGGCTTAACCATGAAAGTAATGCAAGCACAGGGCTTTGGTCCAATTTTGTTTAGAGAAGAATGTGTTTTTAGAAAAGAAATCAAACTTTCAGACAAGATTGTCATGCATACAAGAAGCTCACAAGTCAATGAAGACGGCTCAAGATGGTCTATTATTCACGAGTTTAGAAATGATGCCGATCAAGTTTGTGCAACCATAACCGTTGATGGTGCTTGGATGGATATAAAACTTAGAAAATTAGCTTTGCCTACACCTGAATTGGCAAAAAAAGCTTTGAGTGTTTTTCCAAAAGAATAATACGTTCTTATCAAACACACTTTTTTTCCTTTGGGTGAAATACATTCTTAGAATATTTCACCCAAAGTATTTAAGCATAACGGTTACGTCTTAATCCTATAAATGGGAATAGGAACAATTGCCATACTATTTTTTTGAAAGAATTATATAACTATTTTATACAATTATATAATGGTAATTGTTGTTTTGTAGCGATATTTGTAGACATTTATGTTTCTGCATTAGCACATACATCACATGGTTTTGATAGATAAAAAACTTCGTTTGAAAAAATATTTACAGCTTCTTTTAAAAATGTTCCTCTGGACAGTTGGCTCCTTGATATCCCTATTTTTAATACTGTTTTTGGTGATACAAATTCCATCCGTTCAAAATTATGCCAAGAACAAAGCGGTGAACTATCTTGAAGAAAAAATCAAAACAAAGGTTGTGATTGACAGTCTAGAAATAGGGTTTCCAAAGAAAGTTATATTAAAGGGCGTATACTTTGAAGACCAAAAAAAAGACACTCTTTTTGCTGGAGATACTCTTGCTGTAAACATCAGTTTATTTCAACTTATAAACAATAAAGTAGCCATAAATAGTGTTGATTTATCAGGTATTACGGCGCACATAAAAAAAGACAGCAAAGGAACTTTTAATTTTGACTACATTATTAAAGCCCTTGCATCTCAAGAAAAACAAAAGACTGATTCAGCCCCAATGGAATTCTCAGTAGAAGAAATTCAGTTGGATAGAATTAATTTTCACTATTCTGATGCTATTTCAAAAAATGAAATTGCAACCTATCTCAATCATTTTAAAACTAGCATTAAAACATTTGATTTAAACCAAATGAACTTTGACATTCCAAAAATCAAGGTTAGTGGTTTGCAATTCAAATTAACTCAAGGCATTGCTTCTACAAAAAAATCAGGCAATGTAACAGAGAATAATGCCACGGAAAAGCCATTGAAATTAAAATTTGGTGATCTTGATCTTGGTAAAATAAAAATTGAATACAAAAGCCAAGAATCTAAATTGGCTACCAATATCTACGTGAAAAAATTGATTACCAAAGTAGATAAAATAGACTTGAACAATCAATATGCAATTCTAGAAAATTTAGAATTAACAGGAGTTGAAGGTGCTTTGGAATTAGGAAAAATCAAAAAAATAGTTACCCAAAATACAACGCCTTCAAAAACCGCAAACAATTGGGATGTAAAAGTAAAAAAGAGTATTTTTAAAAGAATCAATTTTAAATATGACAACAATAACGTTGCTTTTACTCCAAAAGGATTAGACTACAATCATTTAGACATTAAAAGCTTGAATCTAGACCTAGAAGTTCTCAATTACAACGCTGAAAACATCTCTGGTGAACTCAAATCTTTATCTGCAAGAGATAAAAGCGGATTGAACATTTCGGCGCTAAACGGTGACTTTTTCTATGGTAATAAAAATGCTTTCATCAAGAATCTGTATTTAAAAACTCCTCAAACCGAAATAAAGAATGAAATACAAATAGGATATTCATCTCTTGCTACTATTTCAAAAAATATTGGAGATCTGAGTTTAATAGCAAACCTTACCAAAAGTAGTATTGGTTTTCAAGATATTCTGTTATTTGTTCCTAATTTAGCTTCTACAAATCCATTTAAAAGTAATCCAAAAGCAGTCATTTCTATAAACGGAAAGGTAAAAGGAAAAGTAAAAAATATAATAATTCCGTCAATGGAAATCAGCGGAATAGGCTCAACTTCACTGGCAGCAAGCGGTACAATAATTGGTTTACCAAATGTTGATAAAACCTATTTTGACATCAATATTAAAAAATTTCAGTCTGGTCAAAAAGACATCAATAATTTTGTACCGAAGGGAACCATTCCTAACAGCATTCAATTGCCTTCAAGAATGATTGTTACGGGAACTTTTAAGGGTACTATTGCTACTTTTCTGACTGATTTGAAGCTCATAAGTAGTTATGGAAATGCAAATATCAAAGCCAAATTTGATCAAAGTCGCAAAAACTTTGAAAAATATGATGCCAAAGCTGATTTTGTAAACTTTGATTTGGGAAAATTTATCAAGAACGACTCCATTGGTAAAATCACCCTAAAAACCACTATCAAAGGTACTGGTTTCAACCCAAAAACAGCAACAGTAGCTCTTAATGCAAGTATTCAAAAAGCGTATTTTAACAAGTATACCTATAAAAATATAGCTGTAAAAGGAACTATCCAAAAAGGTAATTTTAACGCTACTGCAGTGGCTAGAGACCCTAATTTGACATTCAATTTAGTGGGTAATGGTAGATTTCAAGATAAATATCCTTCCGGAAAAATAAAATTAAATGTAGATATTGCTGATTTAGAAAAACTGAATTTACATGCTGGACCTTTAAAAATTCGTGGTATTGTAGATGCAGACATACAATCGGGGGATTTAGATTATCTCAATGGTTCATTAACTGCTCATCACATTAATATCACCAATGCTAAAGAAAACTATACTATTGATTCTATTCAAGTTCATGCAATAGCAACCGCTCAAAAAAATTCTATTGAAGTTAAAGCACCTTTTATGGATGCGTTTTTAGAAGGGAAATACAAATTATCAAAAATAGGAACTGCAATTACCAACTCGATAGCTGCTTATTACGATACTACTCCTAAAAAAGCGAAAAAGAAAACTAAAGAAAATCAGCAATTTGATTTTAAGGTTCAAATCAAGGATAGCCCAATTGTGATGCAATTGATTCCTCAAATTAAAAGTCTTGAACCGATAACTATTACAGGTAATTACAACAGTGTAAATGATTCGATTGTGCTAAATAGTGCCATTCCAAAACTAGTTTATGAGAGCATTACTGTTACAAACGCTACCTTAAAACTGGATACACAAGATAAAAAGTTGCTTTATAATTTTATTGTTGATGATATCCAAAACGAACAGTTTGAGCTTCCGCATACAGAGCTAACTGGGGATATTCAAAATAACATCATAACGTATGCACTTCAGTTAAAAAACACTAAAGAAGAAGAACGCTACCTCATTGCAGGTACTGTTCAATCTCAAAATGGTGGTACAGAAATACGATTGAATCCTGAGAAATTAATTTTGAATTATGAACCGTGGACCATTGATAAAGAAAACGTAGTTAGCAGTTTAACTAAAGGCTTGTTTATTAATAATTTCAATCTTAAAAACAACGGAAGTACCATTCAAGTTCAATCAGAATCTAATTTGGCAAACGCGCCAGTACAAGTCAATTTTAAGGAGTTTGATATCAACACCATTACAAGTTTTGTGGAGAAAAAGGACTTACAACTTAGTGGAAAAATCAATGGAACGGCAGAAATAAGAAATTTAAACACATCACCCCTTTTCACTTCTGATTTAAATGTCGAAAATTTTACATTTAAAAAAGATACTATTGGAAATATAAAGCTTCAAGTAAAGAACACTATTGCAAATCAGTATGATGCCGTTGTTGCAATAACAGGTCAAGGAAATCAAGTAAATCTTGAAGGGAATTATAAAACGACCACCAGTAGTTTTGATATGAATTTAATTATTGACAAGTTAAACCTTAAAAGCATACAAGGATTTAGTTTAAATAATCTAACGGAAAGTACTGGTTTTTTAAACGGAAAATTATCGATTACGGGAAGTGCAAGCCAACCTAATGTACAAGGTGAAATCGGTTTTAACGATGTTGGTTTTAAGGTTACCCCACTTAATGCCAAATTCAAATCTATTAATGATAAAATAGTTTTTCAACCCAACACAATTGTTTTTGAAACCTTTACCATAAAGGATGAAAATGACAATGATTTGAACGTTAACGGTACAATTGACACCTCCACTTTTAGTAATTTCGGATTTAATCTAACTGTTGATGCTAAAAATTTTAAAGCAGTAAATTCAAAAGCAAAAGACAATGATTTATACTACGGTGAATTATTTCTGGATAACAACATCAGGATAGCTGGTAGTATTGATAATCCAATAATTGATGGTACTATAAAAATCAATAAGGATACCAAATTTACCATTGTATTACCACAATCTGATCCATCAATTGCTGATCGAGAGGGAATTGTTGAATTTATTGATCAAGATAATCCTCAAATAATTACGAATACAAATCTTGAAACTTTAAGTAGTGAATCAACCGTAAAAGGTATTAATGCATCAGTAAATATTGAAATAGATAAAGATGCAGAGCTTTCACTGGTTATTGACAAAGCAAATGGAGATTATTTAAAATTAAAAGGCGAGGCTCAATTAACTGGCGGCATAGATGCATCAGGGAAAACGAACTTAACAGGTCGATATGAGTTGAATGAAGGAAGCTACGAAATGAATTTTAACGGTATTAAACGAAAATTCAATATCAAAGAAGGTAGTTACATTTTATGGACTGGCGAACCAACTAGTGCAGATATTAATATTACAGCTATTTATAAAACTAATGCTGCGCCTATTGATTTAGTAAACGATCAATTGGGTGACATAACAGCTACGGTAAGAAATACATACAAAGAAAAAATTCCTTTTGAAACAGCCCTAAAAATGAATGGCGAACTAATGAAACCCAACATTTCATTTGATATCATTTTACCTGATGGCAACAACAATGTTTCTACTGAAATTATTAATACCACTCAAGCTAAACTTAGTCAATTAAGAGAACAACAAGATGAGTTGAACAAGCAAGTTTTTGCGTTGTTGTTATTAAATCGTTTTATTGGGGAGAATCCTTTTACTAGTGAAAACGGTGGTACAACCGTTTCTTCATTAGCTAGAGAAAGCGCTAGCAAAATTTTATCGCAACAACTCAACAACTTGGCAGGAGATTTAATTCAAGGAATCGAATTGAATTTTGATTTAAATTCAACTGAAGATTTCACATCAGGACAACGTCAAAACAAAACTGATTTGAGTGTAGGTGTTTCCAAAAAACTACTCAATGATAGACTCAAAATTACCGTAGGAAGCAGTTTTGGCATAGAAGGTTCTCAACAAGCCAATCAAAATGCAAATAATATTGCTGGAGATGTTTCTATAGATTATCAACTTACAAAAGATGGAAGATACAAAGTAAGAGCTTATCGTGTCAATAAATACCAAGTAGCACTTCAAGGTGAAGTTGTAGAAACTGGAGTCGCATTTGTAATTACAATGGATTACAACAAGTTCAGTGAATTGTTTCGAAAAAATGCATCAAAAAAATAATTTCAAATAATAAATAAAGCTGATTTATTTCAAATGACTTTATTTACTTCATACCCTATCACAATGAAAAGCAAAGGTGTTTTTAACTTAATAATTTTATTTTTTTTACTTCAATCGTGCAGTAACACTCGCTTTTTACCCGAAGGTGAATTGTTGTATACAGGTGCCGATGTTACTATTGAAAAAAATGACAGTACTAAGAAATCCAGAAAAGAACTCAAAAACAATTTAGAAGCACTAGTAAGACCCAAGCCCAATAAATCTTTATTAGGATTAAAACCAAAATTATACATTTATAACCTTGCTGGAACTACAAAAAAAGAAAAAGGATTGCGATACTGGCTAAAAAATAAAGTGGGAGAACCGCCTGTATTATATAGCCAAGTCGATTTAGAGTATAACAAAAGTGTCTTGCAAAACTACATTGAAAATAATGGATACTTTAACGGAAAAAGCAAAGCCGATTCAACACGTGTTGATAAAAAAGCTAGCGCTACATACACGGTAACTACTGGAAAACAGTATACAATTAATGAAGTTAAGTTCCCAATAGACTCCTCAAAAATAGGAATTGAAATACGCAATACGCAACGACGATCCTTATTAAAAAAAGGAGATCCATACAGTTTAGAACAAATAAAAGAGGAACGAAATAGGATTGATGCTAGATTAAAAGAAAAAGGTTTTTTTTACTTTAATCCTGATAATATTATTGTTCTAGTAGACTCAACTGTAGCAAAAAATAAAGTAGACCTCATAGTCAAAGTCAAGTCTGATGCATCAAAACTTGCAACAACACCCTACAAAATAAATAAAATAGTAGTGTTTTCTAATTATACTCTTGATGCTGAAAACAAAGCCCTAAAAATTGATACCATTAAAAAACAAAATGGACTCGCTATTATTGATCCCGAAAATTTATTTAAACCCCGCATTTTTGATAGGGCTTTATATTTTAAAAAAGAGGATTTATACAACCGTACCAATCATAATCTATCCTTAAACAGACTAGTTAATCTTGGTGTTTTTAAATTTGTAAAAAATCAATTCAAAGTTTCAGATACCATAGGAAATTATCTAGATGCTTATTATTATCTCACACCATTACCTAGAAAATCTATTCAATTAGAGCTTTTGGGTAAAACCAATTCAGCTAATTATACAGGGACAGAATTAAACCTAAACTGGAGTAATCGCAACACTTTTAGAGGTGCTGAGTTGCTAACTATTTCAGCATTTGGTGGTGTTGAAGTACAAGTTTCTGGACAAAATAATGGCTTTAATGTATACCGTTTTGGTACTGAAGCTAATTTAATTTGGCCCAGAATTATCGCTCCTTTTAAATTTAAGTCACCTTCAGGTTTTGTGCCAAAAACGAAAGCCACAATAGGCTATGAGTTTCAAAATAGAACAAAACTATATTCTTTGCAAACCTTCAAAGCCTCTTTTGGATACCTTTGGAAAGAAAACGAAAGAAAAGAACACCAACTTAATGTAAGTGAAATAACATACGCAAGCCCTCAGAATGTTACCGAATTATATTTAGAAAAAATTGCAGAAAATCCATCTTTAAATAAAGTAATCGAAAAACAATTGATTTTTGGTCCTACCTATTCGTATACGTATACCAATACTACTCAAAAACGTAGAAAAAACACCTTTTACTACAAAGGAACTGTTGATTTAGCTGGAAACATTGCAGGATTAGCCACAGGTGCCAATGCAAAAAAAGAAGACCCAATTACAGTATTTGATGTTCCTTTTAGTCAATTTATAAAAATAGAAAATGACTTTAGGCATTATTATAAATTTTCAGAAAATTCCCAATTGGCCACCAGAATCATTGCGGGCGCAGGTATTGCATACGGAAATTCAAGAGAAATGCCTTTTATCAAACAATTCTTCATTGGCGGAACCAATAGTTTGCGTGCTTTTAGAGCCAGATCTATAGGGCCAGGAAGTTTTAAAAATGAAAACCAAAATACAAATTCTTTTTTACCCGATCAATCAGGTGACATTAAACTCGAGTTCAATACAGAATATCGCGCACAAATTTATGGACTCGTAAAGGGAGCTTTGTTTATTGATGCAGGAAACATTTGGTTATTACGTGAAAATACAGAAAAACCAGGCGCTAAATTTTCGAATAAATTTATGAGTGAAATGGCCGTTGGAGCGGGTGCTGGGTTACGCTTTGATTTGTCTTTTTTAGTACTGCGTACGGATCTTGCTTTCCCTTTACGAAAACCAAATTTACCCTCAGAAAACCGTTGGGTTTTAGACCAAATCAATTTTGGTAGTGGTCCTTGGCGAAAAGAAAATTTAATTTTCAATCTAGCTATTGGTTATCCTTTTTAAAATTAATTTTAACAAAAAAAGCACGAATCAACGTGCTTTTTTTGTTAAAAGATATTCTTGTGATTAATCCACAAGAAATAGTGCATTGCTAAATAAGAGAATTCCATTTTCCCAAAAACCTCTAAACAAGGGATTATCAATCATGTAAACAACCGATCCAACCCCTTTTGATTCTACTGCAAAACTTACTGTATTATTTAGTTTTTTCTTGATTTTACTACCTACAAATCCGTAACTTTTGTAATCAGTAGGAACATATATTACATTAGATGCATTTTTTAATAATGAATAGCGTTTGTCATCTGTTTTTAAACTAAAATAGCGATCTCCTAGTCCAAAACTTAAAGGATGTGATTGATCTAATTTATTTTCAATGATTGCTCCAGGAATTGCTTTAGAAATAAACCTACGCTCTGCATTTTGATAATCAAGTGTTCTTTCTAATAAAACATCTTCATCAGCCTCTTTTTCTGCTAAAAGTTTTTCTTCTTCTGTTGCAAATGGCGTCAAAGCGTAACCTTCCTTTCCATCAAAAAGGGAAATAGCATTATTCATGGCAATCACTTTTCCGCCATTGTTAATCCATTCTGATATTTTTTTCTGCTGTGCCTCAGTAAAATCATAATATCCATCTGCTAAAATCAATGTGTTATATAAAGCTAAATTCAATCTGTTAAAATTATTCGTTTCAACAACACTCACAGGATATCCTAATGTCTCTTGCATATAATACCAAGTGGCTCCAAACTCTGTTGGAATCACTCCTTTTCCAGAAAGCAACACCACTTTTGGAGCTTTTAAAAGACTAAAATTTTCACCGCCAATATCCCTAGCATTCGATGAAAAACCTGTTGAAATAGTATTAAAATCAGATTTGTCTTTGATTAAATTAGAAATGGTTTGTTCAAAATTTGGTATTTGTGGATTGTCCGTTTTGGTCACTACTAATCCTCCTGGAGCTACTGTAACAGCACCAAAAATGGCTTCTTTTGCAGCTGTTCTAACTTTAATATTATTTTGATGTAAAACCGATAAAACTTGCGCTGAAACTCTATTATTCCAAGGAATATGAAAAGCATATACATTTTTTGAAACTTCACGAACTGGAGTTTCTACAGAAGTCTTCGTTGAAATGGCAACCTCATTTTTTACAGCATAACCCTGAACTCCGTATGCAAGCGGCAAAGCCCAAGCGGTAATGTCATAGGACAAACTATCATTTAGTTTTTGATTGGGTTCAAAAAGAATTTGTGTCAAAACCGCTTTAGGTTGGTCTACTTTTACAATTAAATCATTAGGTTCTATTGTAAAACTGGTTTCCTTCTTTGTGGAATAATTGTAACCTATTGTTTTTGCACTTGCTGCAGCAAAACTAAACTCAATTTTGTTTTTTGAAAGTAAATCAGTCATTTGAACTAATTTTGGATTGCTTTTCATAACATAGGTTTTGTAAGCTCCCTTAACTGTTTTTCTGGAATTGTTCATAAATCCACGAAAACCCTTTAGTAATTCCTCTGCTTTATTAGAAGCCGACTCGACCACTGTTAAAACCGCAGTTGCATGATGCGCTACTCTATCTTTAATAGTCAATATAGATCCATTACTCATTTGAACCGCGCGCCCAGCTCCTATTCCGCCCTGTTCCAGAGTCATACCCACAGCTCCGTTGTACGTAGGATAAGTATCACCGTAACTTGGGTAAAACAAGTCAAAACGTTCTCCGGTGTTGTACATCCAGTTTTGCGCATCAAATTTTTTAGAAATATTTTGACCTAAAGTTTGGTGAAAATCCCGCTGATATTTTTCAATAAATTCATGCAAAGGCTCAGCTGATGGAGGGAAAAAATAAGGAGAGTCATACCCCATTTCATGCACATCAGTATGAACTTGAGGCATCCACTGATGGTACAAAGCAATGCGTTGTTGAGACTCCAGCTGTGTTTGCCAAGCCCAATCTCTATTTAAATCAAAAAGATAATGATTGAATCTTCCGCCTGGCCAATCCTCCATGTGTTCTCTATCAGATAGTTCCGGATGTGTTTTCTTTCCAGAAATTTCTCTTAACCAATTCCCGTATCGAGAATATCCATCGGGATTAATACACGGATCTAGAATTACAATGGTATTCTCTAACCATTTTTTGGTTGTTGTATTGGAAGGATTTAGCAATTCATAAGCAACAGTCATCGCACTTTCTGTTCCAGCAAATTCATTGCCATGAACATTAAAACTCAACCAGACAATGACTTTATCACCTACAGTTTGATTTTTCTTTGGCGAAAGCCCAATTGATGCCAGATTATTTGTCCTGATTTCTTCAAGATTCGCTAAGTTTTCTGGGGTTGAAATATAGTAAACATTTAAATCTCTTTGCTCAGCCGTTACTCCGTATTTATGTTTTACAATGGCAGAAGAATTATCAGTAAGCTGTTTGAAATAGTTTTCAACTTGATGGTAATGCGAAATTTGCTTGCCATAGTTAGGTAAAAATTGCTCAGGAGATTGAATTTGAGCATACGATTGCAGCACCATTACTACGCTGAACAAAACTGAAAAAATGATTTTTTTCATAGAATTAAAATTAGTTATGCTCCAAATTTAACTATAAAATTAGTTTTCTACAAGGCACCTTTAACTATGAAAATGAACATATAAAAAGTACCTCTTGCTCCAAAAGATATCGAAATTTATGATATTTCAATTTTAATAAAAATGAATAAAAACGACATTCTCATTGTTAAAAAAGCACTTTTAGGAGTTCAAAAATTCGTTTCATTGCAACATTCTATTATATTTGCAGTAAACAAAATTAAATCTAGATGGAAGAATGTATCTCTGTTTTTGACATGCTAAAGATTGGTGTTGGTCCTTCAAGTTCTCATACATTAGGGCCTTGGAGAGCAGCTGAACGCTTTTTAGAAGAACTAAGAACTGAAAATTTACTCTCAGCTGTGACTCGTGTACAAATTGATTTATACGGTTCACTTTCCTTAACGGGAAGAGGCCATGCAACAGATCTAGCAGTCATGCTAGGATTAAGTGGCCAAGATCCAGAATACATTCCCGTTGAAAATATCGATAGCATCATTAAATCCATCGAAAATAAAAACGAAATCAATTTAGGGAACGAAAAAAACATTCCTTTCTATTTTTTACAAGACATTGTTTTCAATAAAAACTTCCTTCCCTTTCATGCAAATGGGTTGACCTTTACCGCATTTCTTACTAACGATTCAAATTACACAGCAACATTTTATTCCATAGGTGGTGGTTTTGTTGTAAAAGAAGAACGTACCAATGCTAAGAAGAAAACACAGGTAAAATGTGCTTTTCCCTATCCAATTGATAAGGCATCTGAATTGCTAGAAATTTGTACCAAGGAAAAAAAATCAATCTCAGAAATAGTATTTGAGAATGAGAAATCAATGCGCACTGAGGAGGTAATTAACCATGAACTCATGCGTATTTGGAAAACGATGCTAGAATGCATGTACATCGGTTGCCACTCTGAGGGAATTCTACCAGGCGGACTCAATGTGCGTAGACGCGCCTTTGATATGCATCAAAATTTAATTGGCTTGGCAAACTATGATTCGCCACAATCTTGGTTAGAAGAAATCAGAAAAACTGAGGTGAAATTTCGTCAAATTCTAAAATGGGTTTCTTGTTTTGCACTGGCCGTTAACGAAGTTAATGCGGCTTTAGGTCGCGTAGTTACCGCCCCAACAAATGGAAGTTCTGGAGTAATTCCAGCAGTTTTAATGTACTATTTAGTAATAGAAAATCACAACGCGGGCAATAAAGAAATTAAACAATTCTTGATGGTGGCTGGCGAAATAGGCAGTATTTTCAAGAAAGGTTCCACAATATCAGCGGCTATGGGTGGCTGTCAAGCAGAAATAGGAGTATCATCAGCTATGGCAGCGGCGGCACTTTGTGAAGTAATGGGTGGAACACCTGAGCAAGTACTTATGGCTGCCGAAATTGCAATGGAACATCACTTAGGTTTAACCTGTGACCCAATAGGAGGCTTAGTTCAAATTCCGTGTATTGAGCGCAATACTATGGGAGCCATAAAAGCCATTAATGCTGCTGAACTAGCTCTTGAAACTGATCCAAAGAATGCAAAAGTTCCATTGGATAAAGTAGTTGACACGATGTGGGAAACTGCCAAGGACATGAATAATAAATACAAAGAAACATCTGAAGGTGGACTTGCCATTGCAGTAAACATGGCCGATTGTTAACCTTGAAATAAATATTTAAGCTACAATAATAAACTCATAAACAAAATCTAAATGAAATTAGCTTCAATTGACAATAAAACCAGAGATGGAAAATTAGTTGTTGTAAATAAAGATTTAACAAAAGCAGTTACAGTACCCGAAATTGCAGCAACAATGCAATACGCAATTGATAACTGGAAAGAAACAGAAACTAAATTAGAAAGCGTTTATAATGACTTAAACTCTGATAAGTTGCCTAATGCGTTTCCCTTTTCTTCTGTTAGAGTCTTAGCGCCAATTCCTAGAGCGTATCATTGGGCTGACGGAAGTGCTTATGTAACTCACGTAGAACTAGTTCGCAAGGCTAGAAATTCTGAGTTACCAGAATCTTTTTGGACAGATCCATTAATGTATATGGGAGCTTCTGACGCATTTATTGGAGCAAATGATGACATTGAAATCGAAAATGAAGATTGGGGTATTGACTTTGAATCTGAAGTAGCTGTTATTACAGATGATGTTCCTGCAGGAACTAATTCAGAAGATGCTTTAAAACATATTAAGTTAATCACCATTATTAACGATGTGTCTTTACGTAATTTAATACCAAATGAGCTTTCCAAACAATTTGGATTCTATCAATCTAAACCTTGGACATCATTTGCTCCTGTGGTTGTAACTCCAAATGAACTTGCTGATAGCTGGAAAAATGGAAAACTTCATTTGCCACTACATTCAACCTTAAACGGGAATCTTATTGGTTCTCCTAATGCTGGGATTGATATGACTTTTGACTTTGGTCAATTAGTTGCACATGCTTCTAAAACTCGTTCATTAATGGCTGGAACAATTATTGGCTCAGGAACAGTTGCAAATCAAGGAAGTCTCGATGGTTCAAGCTGTCTAGCAGAGGTTAGATGTTTAGAAATAATAAAAGATGGAAAAGCCTCTACTCCATTTATGAGTTTTGGGGACAGAATAGAAATTGAAATGAAAGATAATGATGGTAAGTCAATTTTTGGTAAAATAAATCAAATCATAAAAGAATATAAAAAATAACTGTTGTAAAAAGGCATTTGGTAAGTTTGGGTTTTAGATATAATTTAAAGATGATTTTGTTCTTTTAAAAGTTTCGTATTTAATTTTTAAAAAAAAGTTTTCATAATACTAAACTTGCCAAGAGCCGAAACAGTGCGTTACTTTTTGTGATGATTTTAATTATACTTTCTCATAAATTAATCCCTATCAAGATCATGAAAATCAACTGGACAATACTTATTGGATTAGCTATAGCGATTCTAGTTTTAATTTATTTTTTGATAAGAAAAAACAATAAAGACAAAGAAGACTATACTAATTTCTTAAACCAAGATTTTAAAAAACAAGAAGAACAAGAGTCCGACTTAAACGATGAAAGTTACTAAGCTTTTTTAAACAACAATTTTAATTGTTACTACTTTCTATTTGAGTACCATTCGACCAGAAAAATTCTCAAAAACATCTATTATTTTCGGCGAGTATCAATTAAATGAATGATTTTCCAATTTGAAGTTACTGCAATCTGATCTTTAAACAAAGTGAATGAATTAACTCCTTTGTGACTCAGTTTACCGTTACTGTAAAATTCATAAGGTGTCCATACGTGAGCTAAACTTCCTTCTATTTGAACTGAATAAGACAATATTTTTTCATGAAATACAGTTCCTTTTGGAATATTGGCTATTGCTATAAAAAACGCATCTGGATCGCTATTCTCTAATTTAGCACTTCCTTCTTTCTCTGAAATGGTTTGTAAAATCATTTTTTTATCACAAAGAGATTTTAACGTCATCGTATCTTTTGCATGAAAAGCCAAGAAAAATTTTTCAATTGCATTTTGCGCTTCCTTATTTTGTGCTTGAATACAGTTACTTACAGTTAGAAATAATAATACAATAATAGTTCTCATAGCAGATGATTTACGAGTTTTTGAATAAAAAAACTTTAGTTAGACATTAAAGAATAAAAATATTCATTTTAGTACCTTTACAAACTTAAATATAAAATTATGTCTGTAGCTAAAAAAGATTATAAAAGAATTACAACTAAATCGTTGATTGAAATGAAAGCCAATGGCGAAAAAATTTCAATGCTAACAGCTTATGATTTTACAATGGCAAAAATTGTAGATACAGCAGGAATTGATGTGATTCTTGTAGGCGATTCGGCATCAAATGTAATGGCGGGTCATGAAACTACATTGCCAATTACACTTGACCAAATGATTTATCATGCTTCATCTGTAGTACGCGCCATAGAAAGAGCACTTGTTGTGGTTGATTTACCCTTTGGAAGTTATCAATCAGACCCAAAAGAAGCCTTACGATCTGCTATTAGAATCATGAAAGAAAGTGGTGGTCATGCCGTAAAACTTGAAGGTGGTAAAGAAATAAAAGACTCTATAAAAAAAATATTGAATGCTGGAATTCCGGTTATGGGACATTTAGGTCTTACGCCGCAATCCATCTATAAATTTGGTACATATACCGTTCGTGCTAAAGAAGAAGAGGAAGCGGACAAACTAATTGAGGATGCTCAATTACTTGAAAAATTAGGCTGTTTTGCATTAGTTCTTGAAAAAATACCTGCCCATTTAGCCGAAAAAGTAGCGCAAAGCATTTCTATTCCGGTTATCGGTATTGGTGCAGGCGGTGGTGTAGACGGTCAAGTACTAGTAATTCATGACATGCTAGGGATGAATAACGAATTTAGTCCACGTTTTTTAAGACGCTATATGGATTTATACAAAGAAATGACAGCTGCTATAGGACAATATGTTGCTGATGTAAAGTCAAGTGATTTTCCTAATGTAAACGAACAATATTAAGTAGAGACCACATAGATTATCAGACTATTTAGATTGTTAGAATAAAAAAATGAAATGCATCGATTTAAAGATTTAGAAATTTGGAAAAAAAGTAGATTTTTTTGTTCAAAAATTTACACAGTGACTTCGTCTTTTCCTAACGAAGAAAAATTTGGACTAACAAAGTCCAACTTGTCTAAAAATCTAATAATCTAATAATCTAACAATCTAAAAAATCCAAATGAAAATAGTTTCTGATAAAAATAACTTACTAATTCTACACGAAGACAACCACTTAATTGTGGTGAACAAACGTGTAGGCGATATTGTGCAAGGCGATAAAACGGGTGACAAACCTTTGTCTGATGTGGTTAAAGAATACATCAAAGACAAGTACAACAAACCAGGAGAAGTCTTTCTTGGAGTGGTACATAGACTTGACAGACCTACAACTGGGATTGTAGTTTTTGCAAGAACCAGTAAAGCATTGACTAGAATGAACGAGCTATTTAGCAATAGAGAGACTCAAAAAACCTATTGGTGTGTGGTTAAAAACAAACCCTTACATGATACGGATAAACTCGTGCACTATCTTAAAAGAAACGAAAAAAACAACAGCTCAAAAGCACATCTTAAGGAAGTTCCTGATAGCAAACTAGCCAGTTTAGATTATAAAATCATCAAGGAACTCAATAATTATTATGCGTTAGAAATAAATCTTCATACCGGCAGACACCATCAAATTAGAGCGCAACTCGCTGCCATAAATACGCCCATAAAAGGAGATTTAAAATATGGTTTTGACAGAAGCAATCCAGACGGTGGCATTCATTTGCACGCCCGAAAGTTAGTTTTTACCCACCCCGTTTCTAAAGAAGTAACCACTATTATTGCTCCCACACCAGATGATGTTATATGGAATGCTATTTAAAAAGCACTTCATGAACTTTAAAGCGTAACAAATTTTATATTTGAACTACTAACACCAATAGAAGAATCTTGTAGATTTCTATGATGAAGACCTCTTGCACTATTTTGTTTCTAAAAGAATACTATAATTTTAAAATCTAAATTGTGAATCAATCCGACATAAGTACTCGTAAAGAATCTTTAAAAAAATTATTGCAAGCCATCATAAACAATGAAGAGGCAATAATAAAAGCTTTGTATGATGATTTTAAAAAGCCAGCTTTTGAGGCCGTTTTAACTGAAACTAATTATGTTATCAGCGACTTAAAAGAAACTATTAAAAATATAAATTCTTGGGCAAAGCCAAAAAAAGTTAGATCTTCCATACTTAATTTTCCTTCATCAGATTATATATATAGTGAACCTTATGGACATGTTTTGATTTTGGCTCCTTGGAATTATCCTTTTCAACTCGCCTTATGTCCTCTTGTAGCAGCTGTAGCCGCAGGAAATAAAGTAACACTAAAACCCTCTGAGCTTACTCCTAATACATCACACATCATTTCAAAAATTATTAGCGAAACTTTTGCCGTAAAAGATGTCGTTGTCATAACTGGCGATGCCACCGTGGCAACACAATTATTAAGCAAACGTTGGGATTATATCTTCTTTACAGGTAGTGTTGCTGTAGGGAAAATTATAGCACAAGCTGCAGCCGTTCATCTTACACCGGTTACCTTAGAACTAGGAGGAAAAAGCCCTTGTATTGTAGATGAAACGGCTGATTTACAACTTAGCGCACGCCGAATTATATGGGGAAAAATCATCAATGCTGGACAAACCTGTGTAGCACCTGATTATATTTTGGTTCACCAAAAAGTTAAAAAAGAATTCACAACGTATTTGATTCAAGAAATTGAAAAAGCACTAGGTACAAATCCTGAGCAATCACCAGACTTTGCTCGAATTGTAAATTTAAAAAACTGGCAGCGATTAAATGATTTATTAAGTAATGAAACCATTTTATACGGAGGACAGACAAATAAAGATTCCCTATACATTGCCCCTACTTTACTAGACGAACCTAAAAGTACAAGTCCAGTAATGAATGAGGAAATTTTTGGTCCAATATTACCTATCCTATCTTACCAAACTACTTCAGATTTGGAAAGAGTAATAAAAAGTTATGAAAAGCCTTTAGCTCTTTACATTTTTAGTACTAATAAATCATTCACTGATGAAATACTTCAAAAATATTCATTTGGTGGAGGTTGTGTCAATGACACCGTTGTACATCTTGTAAACAATAGATTGCCATTTGGTGGTGTAGGTCATTCTGGAATGGGCGCCTATCACGGCAAATTAAGTTTTGATATATTTTCACATAAAAAAGCCATTGTGCAGCGCGGCACTTGGCTTGACTTACCTTTGCGTTACGCACCTTACAATGAAAAACTAAAAACAATCAGAAAGTTTTTAAAATTGATATAAAAGTATACAACCATAAAACCAATCACTAATAAAAACCATTAACCTCTTTTAAAATGAATACAACTGTTAAAAAACGTATTGATGAAATTAAATCACAAGGCTACAACATAGATTTTGGCGATGTTTTTAATCAAACTATAGAAAACTATAAAAAAATTGCTATGTATGGCGGTCTAGTGCTTTTTTTGTTTTTTGTTGTTTTTATATTGGGGCTAAGTGGCATTTTCTCAGCAATTTTTGGAACCGATGAAGCTTTAAAAATTTTAAAATCAGAAGATCTCAAACCTGAAAATTTAGATCTTTATGGCTTATTAATTATATCCTTAATAAGTATTGCCATTGGCACATTAGTAAGTCCTTTTATAGCTGGATTATTTAAAATGGCTCATAACGCAGATAAAGATGAAGAATTTCATGTATCAACCATGTTTCATTATTACAAATCACCGTATTTTCAGGAGATTGTTATTGCTACATTTTTACTAAGTGTTTTAGATAGTTTAATTAATGGAGCTTTAAACTATGTTGAAATACCTTTTTTAGGAGCTGTAATATCTGTTATAATTTCATTATTTACATTTTTAACTATTCCTTTAATAATTTTTGGAAATTTAAAAGCTATCAACGCTATAGAAAGTAGTGTAGTTGTTGTAGCTAAACAACCATTTATATTATTAGCACTGTTGGTTGTAGGAATAATAGCGGTATGCTTAGGAATTTTTGGCTGTTGTATTGGTATTCTTTTTACCATTCCATTTATATACGCTATGGTTTTTGTAATTTACAAATACATTATTGGTTTTCCTGAAAAGAAAGAAGAGGTAGTACCTACAAATTTTGAATCTCTGTAATAA
>NZ_MTCA01000417.1:0-551 GCF_002150205.1 Flavobacterium sp. FPG59
ACTACAGACGTTACGGTAACGGTGCCTGCTGGTGCTACTACTGGAACCGTTTCGGTACCTACAACGGTAGATGCTATTGATGAAGTAACTGAAAACTTTAGTATTGCCTCTGGAGCTGCTTCGGCTACGGGTACTATTATCGACAATAACAATGCTCCTACGGTGGCTACCATCACTCCGGCTTCGGCTACCGAAGGAACTGCTGTGGTATTCAACTTTACACTAAGCAACCCTTCTGCGGTAGATACAACTTATACTTTTGTTCTAACAAATGGAACTGCTGGAAGTGCAGATTACACTACTACTGCTGTAACTGTAAATGTTCCTGCAGGTGCTACTACGGGAACCGTTTCGGTACCAACGACTGCAGATACAATTGACGAAGTAAATGAGGATTTTAGTATTGCCTCTGGAGCTGCTTCGGCTACGGGTACGATTATCGACAATAACAATGCTCGTACGGTGACTACCATCACTCCGGCTTCGGCTACCGAAGGAACCGCTGTGGTATTCATCTTTACTCGAAGCAACCCTTCTGCGGTAGATACAAC
>NZ_MTCA01000190.1:0-5915 GCF_002150205.1 Flavobacterium sp. FPG59
ACAAGAACGTGAAATTCAAGTGAATCTGGATGCCGTAAAAATGCAAGCCTACGGACTTTCTATTCCACAGGTTCAACAAAATATTCTGGCTTCTAACTTAGATTTCCCTACCGGAAACATTCAAACTCGTGAGCAAAAAATATTAATTCGTTTAGCTGGAAAGTACAAAAACGTTGACGAATTAAGAAACCTAATTGTTTCCTCTAGAAATGGTATCCAAGTACGTCTTAGCGATATTGCTGATGTACAAGATGGTCAAAAAATTACTGAAAAAGTAGCACGTGTAAACCGAAAAAGCGCTATCATTTTACAGATTATCAAACAATCTGATGCGAATGCAGTTGCGGTAAGTGAGGAATTGGTAAAAACCATTGCTAAACTTGAATCGGATTACAAACCAGTAGGTCTAAAACTTGCAGTAGCGAAGGACAGTACTGTTTTTACACTTGAAGCGGCTGATGCAGTAGTGCATGATTTACTTATTGCGGTACTTCTTGTGGCACTTGTAATGTTGTTTTTCTTGCACAGTATTAGAAACTCATTGATTGTAATGGTTTCTATTCCGGCCTCGTTAATTGCAACGTTTATCGGAATTTATTTGATGGGCTACACCTTAAACTTAATGAGTTTATTGGGATTATCTCTTGTAGTAGGTATCTTGGTGGATGATGCCATTGTGGTCCTCGAGAATATTTATAGGCACATGGAAATGGGCAAGAACAAAGTGAGAGCGGCTTATGATGGTACTGCCGAAATTGGTGGAACCGTAGTATCAATCACCTTGGTAATTGTGGTAGTGTTTTTACCTATCGCGATGAGTACAGGTTTAGTATCAAACATTATCACGCAATTTTGTGTAACAGTAATTATCTCAACCTTATTGTCATTAGTAGCATCGTTTACTATTATTCCTTGGTTGTCTTCAAGATATGGTAGATTAGAACACATTACTGGTAAAAACCTTTTTGGAAGAATCATTCTTGGGTTTGAAAGTTACTTGACTCGTTTTACAAACTGGATTTCTAGATTATTAGAGTGGTGTTTGGATCATTATGTAAAAACCTTAGTGATTATAGTTGTGATCTTTTTTGGATCGATGATTAGTTTATTAGGTGGTGGATTTATTGGCTTTGAATTCTTTGCAGCTTCTGATAGTGGTGAGTTCTTGGTTCAAATAGAAATGCCAAAAGATGCTTCATTAGAACAAACCAATTTCATGACTCAAAAAGCCGAAGATTTCTTGTCTAAAGAAGCCTATGTTTTTAGTCAAATTACAACTGTAGGACAAAACAGTACTGGATTAGGTGCTTCACAAGCTACGGCTTACAAAGCAGAAATCAACGTGAAAATGGTAGGCTTAGACAAGCGTGATGAACCTGCAAATGTATATGCGGCTAAGACCAAGCGTAAACTAGAAAAAGTTTTAGTGGGTGCCAAGGTAAAAACAGTTCCTGTTGGTATTTTAGGTACTGCCGAAGATGCTACTTTGAATTTAATTGTAACAGGTCCTGATGTAGCTAGCGCCATGCTTTTTGCGAAAGCGGCCGAAAAAGAATTACGTACAATTCCCGGAGCTACCGAAATTGAATTATCTGTAGAAGACGGTAATCCAGAAGTGAACGTAAAAGTAGATCGTGATAAAATGGCAGCTCTTGGGTTGAACCTGCAAACAGTAGGTATTACAATGCAAACGGCGTTTAGCGGAAATACTGACGGACGTTTTAGAGCGGGTGAATACGAGTACGACATCAACATTAAATACAACGCTTTTGATAGAAAAAGTATTGCCGATGTAAGCAACTTGATCTTCATCAATGATATGGGTCAGCAAATTAAATTGAATCAATTTGCAACCGTAACCGAAGGTTCAGGACCAAGCCAACTTGAACGTAGAGACAAATCAGCATCGGTAACGGTAAAAGGTCAAAACGTAGGAGTTGCTTCTGGTACCATTGTGGGAATGTGGCAAGAAAAAATTGATAAGCTTAAAAAACCTGTTGGGGTAAATTACATTTGGGGTGGTGATCAAGAAAACCAAGCTGAAGGTTTTGGAACGTTAGGAATTGCATTATTAGCGGCTATTATTTTGGTTTATTTGGTAATGGTTTCGTTATATGACAGTTTTGTGCATCCATTTGTAGTATTGTTCGCCATTCCGCTTTCGTTTATTGGAGCAATGTTGGCTTTGGCTTTGACCAATAATACGTTGAACATCTTTACAATTTTGGGTATCATCATGCTTATTGGTCTGGTTTGTAAAAATGCGATCATGCTTGTAGATTATACCAATCAAAGACGTAAAGCTGGTGAAACAGTAAGAACGGCCTTAATTCAAGCCAATCATGCAAGGCTACGTCCTATTTTGATGACCACAATTGCCATGGTTTTTGGTATGTTCCCAATTGCATTAGCATCAGGAGCTGGAGCCGAATGGAAAAACGGACTGGCTTGGGTAATTATTGGTGGATTAATATCTTCATTATTCTTAACGCTTGTTGTGGTTCCTGTAATTTACCAAATTATGGAGAAAATCATAAACAGAGTTTCTAAAGGTGAAAAAGTAGATTACGAAGCTGAAATGGTTGCTGATTACGAACACAGAGAAGTGAGTGAGCACTAAACAATAGATCATTCTTATTTAACACAAAACCGACCTGCTCTTGATAGATGCAGGTCGGTTTTTTTTATCAAAAAATTAAAATTACTTGGTAACTACAGCTTTTTAATCACATAGGTAACAATCCCCCAAATGATGAGTTCGTTTTCCTCGGTGACTTTTATGGGTGGATAATTTGGGTTTTCTGGCATGAGATACAAACAATCTTTTTCTACCTTCATTCGCTTTACGGTGAACTCTCCATCAATAAAACAAATGGCTATTTTATTATTTTGTGGCTCTAAGCTTCGGTCAACAACAAGTACATCCTTGTCATCAATACCTGCATCAATCATAGAGTTTCCTTTGACCTTAATATAAAAAGTAGCCAGCGGGTTTTCACTCAATTGTTTGTTCAAATCAATACTCATTTCCATAAAATCAGCGGCTGGCGATGGAAATCCTGCTGAAACCCCTTCGTTTATAAAAGGAATGCGTAATTCACTTTCAAAATCAGGAAAGTAAAAAGTAAGTTTAGATGTTTTGTTTACTGGCATTTTATTTCAAGTATATCTTTAAAACTGGTGGTGTATCTAGGTGACAAATGGTTTTGTTTCATATTCCAGGTCAAACTTAAATTTTGTGAGGCTAATTTTATTTTCTTGTCGCCTATTTTAGCATTCAACCCATCAATTACTTTCATTAGTTGCAAGTGTTTGGGATTTTCTTCCTCAAAAAGATCAAACTGTTTTTTATTTTCATCAATAAGTTCAGTAACAATTACACCTGCTTTTTTAAATTTTAAATGCTCATTTCCCGCATGAAGCTTTTTAAGTAAGGCTATCGCAGCATTGGCAATGGTCAATGTAGAATTAGACCCATAAGGCAATGTTACGGCGCAATTAAAATAATATTTAGATGTTTGTATGCTGTGTTTGTCTACAACTAGCATGACTATTATGGTGTGACAACATGATTTTTGCTTGCGTAATTTCTCGGCACATTGCGCCGCAAAAGTCGCTACACGCTCTCGTAATAAATCAAACTCCGCAATTTGTTTAGGAAAACTTCTGGTAGTAGCAATACTCTTTTTTTGGGTAGCAATAGGCTCTAGGTCTAATACTGATTTACCTTCTAGTTCATACTTTAAACGCATTCCCAGTACACCCATTTCTTTCTTTATCCAAGCCTCATGTTGTGGTGCGGTAAAGTCAAGAGCGGTTGCTATATTTCTAGTTTTCATTTTCTTATTCAGTCGATGTCCTATGCCCCAAACATCTTCAATCTTAGTCCATTTAAGCGCTTTTACTCGTTTCTCTTCGCTATCAATAATGTACACACCTTGCGTTCTATCTTGGAATTTCTTAGCAATTTTATTGGCTACTTTTGATAATGCTTTGGTTTCGGCAAAGCCAATACAAACCGGAATACCAACCCATTTGTGCACTCGGTTCTTCATTTGAATTCCATACTGGTGATAATCCTCAATTGATAATCCATCAAAGTTTAAAAAAGCCTCATCAATACTATAAATCTCTACATTTGGTGTAAACTGCTCCAAAATCTTCATTACTCGGTTACTCAAATCACCATACAAGGCATAATTTGACGAAAATAATTGCACATCATGCTGTTTTACAATTTCTTTTATTTGAAAAGCGGGCGCTCCCATTCCTATTCCTACCGCCTTCGCCTCATTACTGCGTGAAATGACACAACCGTCATTATTAGACAAGATTGCAACAGGTTTCCCGTTGAATTTCGGCTGAAAAACACGTTCGCATGAGGCATAAAAATTATTACAATCTACTAGTGCATACATGCTACAAAATTACTCAATATCAGTTGAAGCGTGTTCGTAACAGAAGTTAATTTTAAGCACTGTTGATAAGTAGTTTGATTCTGTTTTCTTAAAAAATTAAAAATAACCACTCTTTTTAAAATATTTTTAGTTTAAAATCAATTCTATATACCATTGATATACTATAATTTACATGGCGCTAAAACTACGATAACAGCATTTAAAATACTAATTCTTGATCTCAGCTACTTTTTTTTGGCACACTACTTGAATATCCCTATTCAACTAAACAGTTAAAGCGAAAGCCGAAAAGCTCAAGAGTAGGCAAAATTCAAAATAGAAGTATCATGAAAAAAATTACCCTTTTAGTTGCTAGTATCTTCGTATTTGGAGGTAGTGTTGCCAACGCAACAGAGAAAAAAGATTTCTCTGTAATTATAAAATCGTCTTCTCTTTATGACAATGACGAACCTGTAGAATTCATAGAAAGAGGCATTGCTTTTTATGTATTTCCTGATGGTCAATTGGATTTTAATACCAGACCAACAACTCGCGGTGAGATGTATTACAAAGCAAACTCAAACAGTAGAGTCAATAGAACGTATGGAACACCTAATAGAAATCGTCCTATCAATTATGGAGTGAGAATTGAGCATGATAATCTAGGTCGCGTGAGACAAGTAGGTAATGTATTTATCAATTACGATGCTAATGACCGAGTGAAGCGAATAGGATCTGTTTACATGACTTATAATAGATTTGCTCTAGAGCGTGTGGGCGGATTAGAAATCATCTACAATCGCAGAGGACAGGTCATAGATATGATAGGTAGTGTAAAAGGCGGAAAAGCATACTACTATGGTCAAAATTCAAACTCTGTAGGCTATGGCAACAATCAAGATTCTTCTGATGAGGATTCTTATTATTACAGATCTACTAATTCAAAAAATAAAATTGAAGATCAAAAATCTAACAATGCTCCTATAGTAATCAATAGAAAGAATTAGAACTTATAAACTAAAACCATAGAAGAAATTATTCTATGGTTTTTTATAATTTTTCAACCAACAAAAAAGGCTATCCATCACGGTATAGCCTTTTTTGATTTTTGTTGTTTAGAGAAGATTTATTGCATCGATACAATAATAAACTCACTTCTTCTATTGGCTTGATGTTGTGCCTCTGTACAGTTTGATTGGTTCGTTGGTTCACATCCGCAATCGTTTACAAGTTGTGATTCACCGTATCCTTTTGCAGTTAATCTATTTGCAGCTATACCGTTTTTGATCAACCATGCTTTCGTTGATTTAGCTCTTCTATCAGATAGTGCTTGGTTGTAAGCTACGGTTTGTCTGCAATCTGTATGGGATCTAATATCGATGGTCATCTTTGGGTATTGTTGCATCACTGCTAATACTTTTTCTAGCTCAAATGCCGCATCTTTTCGAATAAATGACTTGTCTAAATCAAAATAAAGTATTGGTATATCCAAGGTCTTAGCTAAGTCTGTACCCACTT
>NZ_MTCA01000196.1:0-5721 GCF_002150205.1 Flavobacterium sp. FPG59
GCTTTAGCGTCTGCAGCTAATTTGGCTTTGGTTTCTGCTTCTGCTTTGGCTTTAGCTTCAGCAGCTTGTTTGGCAGCTTCAGCATCTGCTTTCGTTTTAGCATCTGCAGCCAACTTCGCTTTAGCCTCTGATTCTGCTTTGGCTTTAGCTTCAGCAGCTTGACTCGCAGCTTCAGCATCTGCTTTCGCTTTAGCATCTGCAGCTAACTTCGCTTTGGTTTCTGCTTCTGATTTGGCTTTAGCTTCAGCAGCTTGTTTCGCAGCTTCAGCGTCTGCTTTCGCTTTAGCATCTGCAGCTAATTTAGCTTTCGTTTCGGCTTCTGCTTTGGCTTTAGCTTCAGCAGCTTGTTTTGCAGCTTCGGCATCTGCTTTCGCTTTAGCATCTGCAGCTAACTTCGCTTTGGCCTCTGCTTCTGCTTTGGCTTTGGCTTCAGCAGCTTGTTTTGCAGCTTCGGCATCTGCTTTCGCTTTAGCATCTGCAGCTAACTTCGCTTTGGCCTCTGCTTCTGCTTTGGCTTTGGCTTCAGCAGCTTGTTTTGCAGCTTCGGCATCTGCTTTCGCTTTAGCGTCTGCGGCTAACTTCGCTTTCGTTTCGGCTTCTGATTTTGCTTTAGCTTCAGCAACTTGTTTCGCAGCTTCAGCATCTGCTTTTGCTTTAGCGTCTGCAGCTAATTTGGCTTTGGTTTCTGCTTCTGCTTTGGCTTTAGCTTCAGCAGCTTGTTTGGCAGCTTCAGCATCTGCTTTCGTTTTAGCATCTGCAGCCAACTTCGCTTTAGCCTCTGATTCTGCTTTGGCTTTAGCTTCAGCAGCTTGACTCGCAGCTTCAGCATCTGCTTTCGCTTTAGCATCTGCAGCTAACTTCGCTTTGGTTTCTGCTTCTGATTTGGCTTTAGCTTCAGCAGCTTGTTTCGCAGCTTCAGCGTCTGCTTTCGCTTTAGCATCTGCAGCTAATTTAGCTTTCGTTTCGGCTTCTGCTTTGGCTTTAGCTTCAGCAGCTTGTTTCGCAGCTTCAGCATCTGCTTTCGTTTTAGCATCTGCAGCCAACTTCGCTTTGGTCTCAGCTTCTGATTTGGCTTTAGCTTCAGCAGCTTGTTTCGCAGCTTCAGCATCTGCTTTCGCTTTAGCGTCTGCGGCTAACTTCGCTTTCGTTTCGGCTTCTGATTTGGCTTTAGCTTCAGCAGCTTGTTTGGCAGCTTCAGCATCTGCTTTCGATTTAGCATCTGCAGCCAACTTCGCTTTGGTCTCAGCTTCTGATTTTGCTTTAGCTTCAGCAGCTTGTTTCGCAGCTTCAGCATCTGCTTTCGCTTTAGCGTCTGCGGCTAACTTCGCTTTCGTTTCGGCTTCTGATTTTGCTTTAGCAACTGCTGCTTGTTTCGCAGCTTCAGCATCTGCTTTCGCTTTAGCATCTGCGGCTAATTTGGCTTTGGCAACCTCTTCAGGTTTAGGTTTATTTGCAGCTTGTTTAGCAGCTTCGGCATCTGCTTTCGCTTTAGCATCGGCGGCTAGTTTGGCTTTAACAACTGCTGCTTGTTTCACAGCTTCAGCATCAGCTTTCGCCTTGGCATCGGCAGCTAGTTTCGCTTTGGTTTCTGCTTCTGATTTTGCCTTAGCTTGCGCAGCTTGTTTGGCTGCCTCAGCATCCGCTTTCGCTTTTGCATCTGCAGCTAGTTTTGTTTTTGCATCTGCCGCAGAAACAGGAACAACTACTTTAGCCTTGGCATCAGCCAATTGTTTGGCTCTTACTTCAGCAGCATCAGCAATTGCTTTCTCACGGTTTAATCTATTCTCTTCTGCTTTTGCTTTAGCTTGTGCTTCTTTATCTTGTCTTGCTTTTTGAGCAGCATCTGCTACGGCTTTAGCCTTAGCAGCTTTTAAATCATTTTCTTTTTGTATATCTGAAGCTGATTTTTGTGTCACTTTAGGTGTTGACGGTGGAGTTGGAACCGATTTAGGTTCTAATTTAGGGAGTATCGAACCTTCTTCCTCATCCTCATTACTATACTTGCCATTGAACTTGTAGGCTAAAACAATTTCATGCGAAGGTCCAAATTGAGTAAAATTACCCAATGCTTTTTCATAGTTATATTCCAAAGCAATTCTGGATGTAAGATTAAGTCCTATCCCCGCTGAAACACCGTGAAATGAATTGTAACCTGCTTGTGCCCAAACTCCGTTAGGAATACTGAACATCATTAAACCAGAAAGTATAGTTTGTTCTTTTTTAATTTCAGTACGTACAAGACCCGAAAATTTACTTCGGTCAAAGAAACCATTACTGTCTATAAAACCCGTATACATTATATGTGCTTGTAGTGCTCGTTGTGGGTCATCTTGCACCATTTGTGATGTTTCTAAATTATACAGAACCGCATTGTTTAGAGCAAGTCCAAAATCAAAAAAAGCGGTTCCGTAGTTGATCCCTGGACTTACAACTAGTAATGAATTTGAAGGAACTAATCCTAATGCAGGGTCAGTATAATTACTAACTACTTTACCTATATTAATTCCACTTTTATAAAAACCTAGATTTAAACCAAAAGTAAGATTATTGTCTTCACTGAGATATACATTTTGTGCAAAGTTAGCCACTCCACCAAATGTTGTAAGTACGCCATAATTTTGTTGAAACAATCCTATACCAATTCCTTGATTTTCACCAAAACGTCCAGAATAACTAGCCAAATAGGTTTGCGGCGCATTTTCAAATTGTAGCCATTCCCGTTTGTTAAAAATGGTCGCGTATGAGTTTTGCTCCCTAGCAAAACTAAAAGCAGGATTGATTAAAAATTTATGAAACTTAAGTGAATTTCTAACTGGTATATTGAAAGAGACCACACCATTATCTTGTGAATGGATAGTCTGAAGTAAACAGAAAAAAAAACAAAAACTAAAAAAAATATTTTTCATGTTACCTAATTACTGTGATGGAACCCTTTTTAATCGTATTATCTTGTGTTGTAATGATATAGTAATAAATGGGATTCACAGATTTAAAATCCAGTTGCTCTTCTGGCCAATTATTTTGATAATTTGTAGTATTCAAAACCATTTCACCCCTTGCATTCAAGACCACCACCGATGTGTTTGTACCACTTATATATTGTTGTGGTATGGTCCAAGTATCATTGATACCATCATTGTTAGGACTTATGATATTTGGTATTAAAACCACATTAGGGTCTACGAAAGGAAAACGGATTTCAAATGGTAACTCTTTTTTTGAAATGCAACCGGTAGTTTGTGTTATAGTTAAAGAATAATTTCCTTCTTGATTTACATTCAATGTATTTGTAGTGGCTGAAGGTATCAAAGTACCATTCAAGAACCATTCAAAAGTAGGATTATTTGCGGATGTAGTTGCTACAATTTGCTTAGTTTCTCCTTCGTTGATAATGGTTGTTCCTGTAACATTTAAGGAACTTGTAAAAGGTACATTTTCTAGATTGATAGCTCCTGTAGAGGTACAGCCTCCAAAATCAACTCTAACTGTATAATTCCCAGCTGTAGTGGTACTATAATTTTGGCTAGTAGCACCTACAATGGCGACATCGTTTAAAAACCACTGGTAGGTATTTCCAGCTTGTGTGCTCAATGTTGTTGGTCCTTCTGATGGACAAAATGGATTTCCTTTGCTTGACGTAACCGTTGCTACTGTACCCGCAGCTTCTCCAACCGTAACTCTGTTAGAAAAAGAATCAGAAGTACATGTACCATAATTTGTTTCAACATAATACCTTCCTGGTGCTGTAACTGTAAGGCTAGGTGTTGTGGCTATAGGCACTAAACTTGGTTCTTTGAACCATTTAAATGTTAGTGATGGATATTTTAAGGGGGAATCATTAGTTCCCGTTCCCGGATTGTCAATAGTCAATACATACGAACCACCTCTACAATACGTGGCGCTTTCATTGAAATTATTGATAGAAAATTGGGTGTCTTGTAACTTGTAATAAGCCGCGAATGCGTTAGAACTAGGACTAGTTGCTGCAGGAGCAGTACTGCGTACTCTAATTCTGAAATTTTCACCTCCCGTTGTGGTTGGAACAGCAAAAATAAAAGTTCTTGAGGAGAGTGTGGCAGAATTTGGTTTCTCTGTGAAACTAAGAGCTATTGGAGTGGAAAAACTTCCCACTCCATCGGACAGCTCTAGTATAAATTGATTTGAGGCGCTTAATGATCCCGGAGGATTGAATGAAAAACTAACCTCAAAAGTATTAAAATTACTGTTTGCACATATTTGAGTAAAACCAAGCGAAGGCTTGTTTATCGTGAATTGTGCGTGTAAGGAATTAACTGCTAATAAAAACAGCAATAAAAATAAAAATTGATAGGCTTTAAAAATAGTAGGGGGGCGTCTACATTTCATAATTAGTTTTGCATCAACATGACAGCTATAACATTACAGCATCCTTAATTAGATGCTGTAATTTTAGATAATTGTAAACGGAAATCCGGTCTTTTTTCATTGGCAAAGTCAATAAAAGTCTCTGCGTTATTACTGTTTGGAGAATAGTAATTAAAAAAGTTAGTCTGACCGTAATGAGACTCTAAATCTTCATTATTAGAGTTGTCAACAATAAAGATATTTCCTTTACAGTTATTAAAGTACATAGATTCTAACTTAATTCTAGCTAAGTTCTCATCATTCAATTGAATTTTACTATCCAATAAAACTGCCGGTTTGAAACCAGAAATTACAGTACGCTTACAGTTGAGCGAAGCATTTTCAGCAATATAAACGGCCTCTTTAACTAAACCTGATTCAATATCAGCATTAATATTAGCGCTGTTGTTCACAAGAGTTAAATTAGTGGCTACCACCAAAGTCTGTTTTTTAGCGAAATCTACCTCTTCTTTCTTATTGTAAGAAGCAATATCTAAACATCTTGAACCATTTTTACTTGATAAAAAAGAAGAACGAATGGCAAGAGAGTTTGTCAAGTTACTTTGAGCACCATAATTAAAACGGTAATCATCATTACTAGACTTGTATGAAACAACTTGAGATAAATTAGTATCACCACCAAAGATTTCAAATGAATTCCCTCCAGAGAAACTAATCATTATATTTTGTAGGATGGTTTTGTTTCCAACACCTGCCAAAAATAGAGAATTTAAATTTCCTCCACCTGTTGAAAGCTTTGATCCAGCAAACTCAATACGAACGTATCTCATAATACCAGAATTAGCAGCAGGATTATTACCACCGTAAGATGTTAAAGTTGGGATAAAATCTGTGTTACTACCAGTATTTACAGAAGCAACACCTCCAAATTTATTTAAAGGAGCATCACCTAATATTACGATACCACCCCAATCTCCAGCTTTTCTCAAACTGCGATTAGAAGTAAATACAATAGGATCTGTTTCTAAACCATCTGCAATGATACTAGCCCCTTTTGTAATTATTAAAGTTCCTTTGGTATCAAAGTCACCAATAATTTTGGTTCCAGGTTCAATAGTAAGCACGGCGTTGTTAGTCACATACACATTACCTTGAAGCAAATAAACATTTTTCTTGTACAATTTAGTATTTGCAGTTATGTTAACTGCTAATATTTGATTGGCTTCTCCGTAGTCTACTTTGTTCGGCTTAAACTCGGTCCAGTTATTCAACCAGTTATTAAGGCCAATAATTCCTTTTTCTTGCTGTGCGTGAGCAGCTGAAATTACCAATAGAAAAATTGTTAAAATTTTGGGGAAATTTTTCATGGGATTAAAA
>NZ_MTCA01000415.1:0-699 GCF_002150205.1 Flavobacterium sp. FPG59
CGAAGAAACTGCCAACTTTCGTATTGCCACTGGAGCTGCTTCGGCTACGGGTACCATTATCGACAATAACAACGCCCCTACTGTGGCAACGATCACTCCGGCTTCGGCTACCGAAGGATCGAATGTGGTTTTCAACTTTACACTAAGCAACCCATCGGCTGTAGATACAACTTATACTTTTGTTCTAACAAATGGAACTGCTGGAAGTGCAGATTACACGACTACAGACGTTACGGTAACGGTGCCTGCTGGTGCTACTACTGGAACCGTTTCGGTACCTACAACGGTAGATGCTATTGATGAAGTAACTGAAAACTTTAGTATTGCCTCTGGAGCTGCTTCGGCTACGGGTACGATTATCGACAATAACAATGCTCCTACTGTAGCAACGATTGCTCCGGCTTCGGCTACTGAAGGATCGAATGTGGTTTTCAACTTTACACTAAGCAACCCATCGGCGGTAGATACAACTTATACTTTTGTTCTAACAAATGGAACTGCTGGAAGTGCAGATTACACGACTACAGACGTGACGGTAACGGTGCCTGCTGGTGCTACTACGGGAACTGTTTCGGTACCAACGACTACTGATGCGATTGACGAAGTAAATGAAAACTTTAGTATTGCCTCTGGAGCTGCTTCGGCTACGGGTACCATTATCGACAATAACAATGCTCCAACTGTGGCTACCATCACTCC
>NZ_MTCA01000369.1:0-1416 GCF_002150205.1 Flavobacterium sp. FPG59
TAACATTTTTTTTTTAGTAAAATCATAAAATAATGTTGCAGATTCGAAAAAACTTATTATATTTGCACTCGCTATCAAAAAATGATAGCGACTTACTGGAGAAATGGCAGAGCGGTCGAATGCGGCAGTCTTGAAAACTGTTGACTGTAACAGGTCCGGGGGTTCGAATCCCTCTTTCTCCGCGGAATTAAAAGCTAAGCGCTGTAAAACTAAAATTTTACAGCGTTTTTTTATTGGCAACTACCCTATCCATTATTCATTAATCGAATCCATTACCGATTTAGAAATCTGTAAACTTTTTAATTTATCTTGATGTTCAAAAATGGGACTGGTAATCATCAATTCATTTATGCGAGTATATTGAATAAATTCTTTTAAATCTTTAGTCAGTTTCTCTTTACTGCCTGTAAAGGTGCAAGCAGTCATTTGATTCACATGAAAGCGTTCTTCCTCATTCATCATTTCTTTAAGAGATGCTACGGGAGGCTGCAAACCTTTTCTATCGTTTCGTATTAAATTCAAAAACATTTGATACAAACTAGTCGATAAAAATTGTACTTCTTCATCAGAGTCGGCTGCTATGATATTCACGCAAGCCATTGTTTTAGGTTCGCTCAAAAAGGTTGAAGGTTGAAAATTTTCTCTGTAAAATTCAAATGCCTGTAGCATTTGTCTGGGTGCAAAATGCCCTGCGAAAGCATACGGCAAGCCATATTTAGCTGCCAATTTTGCACTATCCATACTCGAACCTAAAATCCAAATGGGCACATTCATCCCTTCGGCCGGAAAAGCTCTCACTTTTTCTGTAGCATTGGCTTCAGAGAAATATTTTTGCAATTTGGATACATTCTTGGGAAATTGTTGGGCTTCTTCAAAAAAATCTTTTCGAATGGCTTGTGCAGTCAACGCATCAGTTCCTGGCGCTCTTCCGAGACCTAAATCAATTCGGTTAGGGTACAAAGTAGCCAAGGTGCCAAACTGTTCCGCAATGATCAATGGCGAATGATTAGGCAACATGATCCCGCCTGATCCTACCCGAATATTTTGAGTTTGACTGGCAATATAACCAATCAAAACCACCGTTGCCGTACTGGCCACGTGAGCCATATTATGATGCTCTGCCAACCAAAACCGATTGTATCCCAAATGATCTGCCTGTTGCGCCAACTCTTTGGTTTTTTGCATGGTCTCACTGGCATTGCTGTTTTCTGTAATTAAAGCCAATTCTAATAAAGATATAGGAATAGCGTTTTTCATAAAAATTTTATTTGTAGTACAAAATTAGGCATTAAGAGGATGAGGCTATATTTTGAGGTGTTAATTGAATTATAATGTTTGCATGTAAGTCTAACCAAAACTAGTCCGCTGAGTTTGATTACTAATTTTTATAAAACACTAATTGGATTGGGTTTTCGG
>NZ_MTCA01000200.1:0-5514 GCF_002150205.1 Flavobacterium sp. FPG59
CTTTAGCATGTGCCGCATAAAAATCAATTTTTTACAATTTCTAATTTTTAGATTTTTCTTTGATAGCGTTTGAAATTTTTATGAATTTGAAGAGGTTTTTTCAAGGTCTTACGTTTTCTGACTACAACATATTGGGTACAAACAAAATTAAGTATATTCTTCAGATTTGCAACCGAACTTTTGCGAATAACATCATCCCAATTTCAAAATCCTTTGTCCATTAAGAGAATTCACAACACTGTTGTTTAACCTTCACTGCTCTGGATTTTTATTACGAACGCTTTCTTGTTACATTCTTTCCCATAAAGTAGATCCCAATTGCTATAAAAGGCAGGCTCAACAATTGACCCATATTTAATAGCATTCCCTCTTCAAACTCTACTTGATTGATTTTGACAAACTCAATTAGAATTCGCATCGTAAAAATTAAAGTTATTGCCAGACCAAACAAAAATCCATTTCCTAGGGTAATTTTTTTCGTTTTGTAAATAGCAAAAACAATCCCGAAAATGAGGAGGTACGCAATGGCCTCATAAAGTTGGGCTGGATGTCTAGGAACACTATCAATCCTACTAAAAATAAAGGCCCAAGGCAAGGTTGTGGAATTGCCTATCATTTCTGAGTTCATTAAGTTGGCAAGCCTAATAAATGCTGCTCCTAATGGCGCAACAATAGCTATTAAATCTAGTATTTTCAGGTATTTTATTTCATATTTTTTTGAATATAAAAAAAGTGAAATAATCAACCCAACCGTTCCGCCGTGACTGGCTAAACCTGCATAACCACTAAATTTATATCCTCCGCTTATCGTTTTTTGAATGGGTAAAAAGATTTCTAATACGTTTTTTGAATAATAGTCAAAATCATAAAACAAACAATGTCCCAATCTTGCTCCAGCAAAAATCCCTATAATTCCATATAGAAACAATGCTTCATGAGCGCTATCTGTTAAGTTTTCTCTTCTATAAATTATTTTAAGAATGTACATACTTAAAAGCAAGCCACTGGCAAATAAAAGCCCATAATATTTTAAGGGGAAACCAAAAATGTTTATTATTTCGGAATCAAAATCCCAATTGATGTATAGTGTTGTCATATTTTATTATTACTATTTATTGCTGCACTTTATCGGTATTGCGGCCATATTTTACCATCCTACCATCCATTCAATTCCAAATCTACTTCGGAGGATTTGGTACACAAATAAAATCAATTCTATAATTGTATTTTCTTGTTTAACTTAAATTAATCGGAAACTTTTATTCTACGAAACTAACCTTAGTTACTGAACCTACATCTAGCTACATAACAAAAGTCAGCATCGTTTTGTTCTTTTCAAATGTAAACAAAAATTCTTACGTATCTATTTACTATCACTGTTAAATCCAAAACTCAGTATAATCAATAGCTGGAAAGCATTAAGACTTCTACTCCAATTACTGCTATAAATCCTTGACGGACAATTTTTTTACAAAACATTTGTTTATTTCAAATTTTACTCTACATTTGTAGAGCAATGTTTCAAACTGTAGAATATGAAAAACCGCAATTACTATTATATTATCCTTATTAGCCTCTGCATCAGCCTAGCAAGTTGCAGTATCAATCAAACTAAAAACGGATATAAAACCGGCAAATGGATAGAAAGTAAGGAGTTTATGAATGTTAAATCTAGCGCTGTCGGTCGTTACCGTAAAGGAAATAAAACCGGAACGTGGAAGCAGTTCGTGGGTGAAAGATTAGTATCGCAAGAAAAATTTAAAAAGAAAAGTTGCCATGTGATTAAATACCACAACACTGGAAGAATTCAGCAAATAGGATTTTCAAAAAAATACTTAATCGACTCAAAAGAAGAATGGCTACCCACCGGATATTGGCAATTTTATGATTCCGAAGGAGTTTTACTAGGCACCAAAATCTACGAAAAAGGAATACCCGTTCAAGAAACATACACCAATTAAAAAATACACATGCAACAGCTCACCAACGCCGAAGAACAACTCATGGAACACCTTTGGCAACTCGAAAAAGCCTTCATGAAAGATTTACTCGAAGCCTATCCAGAGCCAAAACCTGCTACCACAACGGTTGCTACTTTGCTAAAACGCATGATTGACAAGCAATTTGTAGCCTACCGCGAATATGGAAACTCAAGAGAATATTATCCTTTGGTCAAAAAAACCGACTATTTCTCGAAACACGTTAACGGATTGATTAGTAATTTTTTCAACAATTCGGCATCACAATTTGCTTCTTTCTTTACCAAAGAAACCAATTTGTCGCAAACGGAACTGGAAGAACTCAAGAAAATAATTGACAGTGAAATTCTAAAAAAGAAAAAATGACCGACTTTCTAATCAAATCGACCCTCAGCCTTGTGGTACTTTTAGGCGTATATCACTTGCTGCTAGAAAAGGAAAAAATGCACCATTTCAATAGGTTTTACTTGTTGTTTGCTTTGGTTTTTTCAATGGTGATTCCGTTTATAACTATTGAAGTTGTTCAGGAAATTGCTCAACCCACAGTAACACCCGGAAATACCCAAATACTACCAGCAACTGCCGTTGTAGTGGAAGAAACAAACTATTTAGCAATAGCGCTTTGGGGTTTTTATGGGTTTGTCACAGTCATTTTGGGGTTTCGATTTCTGCGTAATGTGGTGCAGATTTCAAAAAAAATGAAGTCCAATACATCCATTGTATACCAGAATGCTCAATTGGTTTTGGTTCCCGAAAAAACGTTACCGCATACGTTCTTGAATACCATTTTCATCAACGAGACGGAATACAATAACCGTGAAGTTGAAGCCGAATTGTACACACACGAGCTTACGCATGTGACTCAAAAACACACTTTGGATATTTTGTTTATCGAAGTATTGAAAACCATTTTTTGGTTCAACCCTATTTTTATTTTTTACAAAAAAGCCATACAACTCAACCACGAATTTCTTGCCGATGAGAAAGTAGTGGACTCCTATAACAATGTTCCGTTTTACCAATCTTTGTTGCTCTCAAAGGCAAACGCGAACCCAACTTTTTACTTGGCCAGTAATTTGAACTATTTAATAACTAAAAAACGATTACTTATGATGACTAAAACCACATCAAACTCAAAATCAATTGCGAAGAAAATTATTTTGATACCTGTTCTATCTGGACTATTTTTTATGTTTTGTTTCAAAACTATTGCTCAAGTAAAAAACATTGCACAAGTTACCACCAAAACTAAACTTACAGCAACTAACGATTCCCGAAAAGATGAATACTATGCTGGAGTTAGAGTAGTCATTCATGATCTTGTAAAAAACAAGGAAATTGACACCAAATATGAAGACATAAGTGAAGAGTACAAGAAAAGAGTTTTTTTCTATGTCCCAACTGGCTTTGAAAAAAAATCACCAACAACTCAAGAATTAGAGAACTTTAAAGATCCTAAAAAATACGCCATTTGGATAGATGGGGTTCACCAATCCAATAAAGCATTAAACAATTTTAAACCTAGTGAAATTGCTTTTTTTCAAGGTAGTAGTGTTTCAAAAAATGCAAGAAGCAAGAAATTCCCACAACCTTACCAATATAGTTTTTACACACATAATTATTTCGAAAAAAACTTAAAAAACTCGCACAAGAAATTCAGTGGAGAAAAATTAGAAGTTACAATTTGTAAAGATAAAAATACAAGACCAATCAGAACTAAATAGTTGATGAAACCATTAACAACAGAAACTAAACTTTTATCTCCTGTTTAGATAAAGCTTTGGGTTTCTTTCTTTACCAAAGAAACCAATTTGTCACAAACGGAACTGGAAGAACTCAAGAAAATAATTGACAGTGAAATTCTAAAAAAGAAAAAATGACCGACTTTCTAATCAAATCGACCCTCAGCCTTGTGGTGCTTTTAGGAGTGTATCACTTGCTGTTAGAAAAGGAAAAAATGCACCACTTCAACAGGTTTTACTTGTTGTTTGCTTTGGTTTTTTCGATGGTGATTCCGTTTATAACTATTGAAGTTGTTCAGGAAATTGCACAACCTGCAGTTACGGCTGGAAATATCCAAATCCTACCAACAACTGCCGTTGTAGTAGAAGAAACGAACTATTTAGCCATTGCGCTTTGGGGTTTGTATGGGTTTGTCACAGTAGTTTTGGGGTTTCGATTTATGCGTAATGTGAAGCAGATTTCAAAAAAAATGAAGTCCAATACACCCATTGCATACCAGAATGCTCAATTGGTCTTGGTTCCCGAAAAAACCTTACCACACACGTTCTTGAATACCATTTTCATCAACGAAACGGAATACAACAACCGCGAAGTTGAAGCCGAATTGTACACACACGAGCTAACGCATGTGACTCAAAAACACACTTTGGATATTTTGTTTATCGAAGTATTGAAAACTGTTTTTTGGTTCAACCCCATTTTTATTTTTTACAAAAAAGCCATACAACTCAACCACGAATTTCTCGCCGATGAGAAAGTTGTGCACTCTTATAAAAATGTTCCGTTTTACCAATCTTTGTTGCTCTCAAAAGCAAACGCGAACCCAACTTTTTACTTGGCCAGTAATTTGAACTATTTAATAACTAAAAAACGATTACTCATGATGACTAAAACCACATCAAAAAGAAAAGCCATTGCCAAGCAAGCCTTGCTCTTGCCTGCGGTGACAGCGCTACTATTTTCACTATGCACCAAAGTTGTGGCGCAACAAATAGGTACCAAGCAAAATGCGCAACCTAACAAAGTGGGGAGTTTGTTTAATACCTATTACAATAAAACCACTTTTAAGGTAAAAGATGAAAAGGGAAAAATTACCGCCGAAAAAAAGTACAACGACTTAACTCCTGCCGAAAAAAGGGCGATCCCATCGATTTTATCAAAAGAAGAAAGACTACCAACCAACGAGGAACTTTTAACCAAATTAAGCAAAGGTGCTCCCGAAACTATGGAAATTGATCTGTTTAGCCTTGAAAATAAGATTGTAAAAAAAGGAGAAAACGACATCTATAACTCTCCAGAAATAAGCGAAAAACCAGATTTTCCTGGTGGGATGGATAATTTTTACAAATTTGTAGGTAACAATTACAAAACTCCAGAGCAACCCGATTTAAAAGGGAAAATTTACATCTCTTTTATCATAGAAAAAGACGGAAGTATCACTGACGTAAAGAACATTCGTGATATTGGTTTTGGCACTGGTGACGAGGCAGTACGCGTAATGAACATTTGCCCAAAATGGATTCCTGGAAAAGTAAAAGGCGAGCCCGTACGAGTGCTATACAGTTTACCAATAACTATACAATCAGCTAAATCCTAATTAAAAACAAATCCGCTTCAAGACTAGACCTGAAGCGGATTTGCTTTTTTAATGTTGATGGTTTTGATTGTGAAATTCTTTATAAAACGAGATCGTTAAGGCGATTTTTTAAATAAATTTTGTTCCTTACCAAGAGGGATATGTAATGAGATAATCTTGAATTTTAATAAAAATTGAATATTGTATTGAGAGCTT
>NZ_MTCA01000228.1:0-4792 GCF_002150205.1 Flavobacterium sp. FPG59
CCTTTGTTTAAAATTAATGCCAATAAAAAATCAAGTGCTTATTGTAAAAAAGGTTTAAATATTTAAGATTCTGTAGCAAAATCATTTCTTTTTAAAATAAACCAGTTGCACTCAAAGGGCTAAATATAAGTATTATTCAACACGAAATTCTTATTTTTTTTAAATTTTGACAAAAAAAAGAAGCTGTTGTGAGCAGCTTCTTTATCGTATTAAAAATTAGGAGATAAATCGTATTTCTTATAAAAGGCATCAATTACTGCTACAACTTCATCTTCGGTATCTACAATTTTAATTAAGTCTAAATCCCCAGGACTCACTGTTTTTTCTTTTTCTACAAGTACGGTTTTTACCCAGTCTAACAGCCCAGACCAAAAACTGCTACCTACCAGAATAATAGGGAATTTTCCAATTTTCTTCGTTTGAATCAGCGTTATAGCTTCAAAAAGTTCGTCTAGTGTTCCAAAACCTCCTGGCATAACCACAAATCCTTGCGAATATTTCACAAACATTACTTTGCGTACAAAGAAATAATCAAAGTTTAAGTTTTTATCCGTGTCAATATACGGGTTAAAATGCTGCTCAAAAGGCAGCTCAATATTCAATCCTACCGATGTTCCACCGCCTAAATGCGCACCTTTATTTCCAGCTTCCATAATTCCAGGACCACCGCCAGTAATTACTCCGTAACCCGCTTTACTAATTTTGTAAGCAATTTTTTCTGCCAATAAGTAATTCGGATCCTCTGGTTTGGTTCTCGCAGATCCAAAAATAGACACACAAGGACCTATTCGCCCCATGCTTTCGTACCCATTTACAAACTCCGACATGATTTTAAAAATCGCCCAGCTGTCGTTAGTACGTATTTCATTCCAATCTTTCTGCTTCAATCGGTCTTGGATTACTTTATCCTCATCATTATCAAAATCTTCTAATCTCATATTCTGTATTTTAATTATCTTTTCTATTTTTTTTCAGGAGCTTTATCCTGCTGTCCGTTCTATCTTTTTATTTTTTTAAGAAAAAAATAAAAAGGATGCCACTTCCATCAGGGCTAAAAATCGAGCCTGCTAAAGTAATTCTTTTTTTAAAACTGAAGCGTACTGCTTTACCACTTTTTTATTCCCCTCCTTTGGAGGGGTGCTCGCAGGGCGGGGTGGATTTTTATAGGTACATTTTCAAATCTCATTCACTTAACTACCAAACTCCAAAATAATATATTGCTCCAGCTCATTCATCACATTATTCAAATCATGCTTTATCCTTGAATCAGAAATTCGGTATACTTTTAAACCTAAAGATAGAAGATACTCTTCTCTTTTTTTATCGTATTCTTCCTTGTTTTCATGGCTCGAACCGTCAATTTCGATTACTAACCCCAAGGTTTTTACATAAAAATCTACTATATAGTTACCTATGATTCTTTGTCTGTCAAAATCTATTTTTAAAATATTCCTTTATGAACTTGCAACCAAAAAATCACTTCTGAAAGCACACCTGCTTTGCGTAATGCTCTAGCTCTGTTTTTTAATTTTATGTTGTAGGGTAAGTTTTCGATGAAATCCCTATAAATTGGTTTCCCGTTTATATAAGCGGCTATTTCGCGATTACTTTCCATACGATTTGTTCATTTAAATTCCCCTGATAGTAGAGGTTACTATTAAGGTGGTGCCGTTACTAGATTACAATTTACATAAAAAAGCTAATTTTTGCAAAAAATTAAAATATCTAAAAACTACCCCGCCCGCCGCGGCGGGCACCCCTCCAGAGGAGGGGAATTAAACCAACTCTTTCTTTAAAAACTGTGCGGTATAGCTTTTTTTGCTTTTCGCTACTTCTTCAGGCGTGCCTTTTGCAATCAACTGACCGCCGCCTTTTCCGCCTTCAGGACCAATATCAATAATGTAATCAGCTAGTTTAATTACGTCCATATTGTGCTCAATAATTAGGATCGTATTTCCTTTGTCAACCAATTTGTTAATCACTTCCATCAGCACTCTAATATCCTCAAAATGGAGTCCTGTCGTAGGTTCGTCCAAGATGTAAAACGTATTTCCAGTATCTTTTTTAGACAATTCACCTGCTAACTTGATACGTTGCGCTTCACCTCCAGAAAGTGTGGTACTCTGTTGTCCTAGAGTGATATAACCCAAACCTACATCTTGTAAGGTTTTAACTTTTCTATATATCTTCGGGATATTTTCAAAAAATGGAACAGCCTCATCAATAGTCATGTTCAACACATCCGAAATGGATTTTCCTTTGTATCTTATTTCTAGTGTTTCTCTATTAAAACGTTTTCCTTGACAGGTCTCGCATTCCACGTACACATCAGGTAAAAAGTTCATTTCTATTGTTCGAACACCTGATCCTTCGCAGGTTTCGCAGCGTCCTCCTTTTACATTAAAGCTAAAACGTCCTGCTTTATATCCCCGAATCATACTTTCAGATGTCATCGTAAATAGGTTTCTGATTTCTGTAAAAACTTCGGTGTAAGTTGCTGGATTACTACGTGGTGTTCTACCAATCGGGCTTTGGTCAATATCAATCACTTTATCGATATGTTCTAAACCTTCAATTTTTTTGTACGGTTGTGGTTTCTTAACACCATTAAAATAATAGGCATTCAAAATAGGGTAGAGCGTCTCGTTGATCAAAGTCGATTTTCCACTTCCCGAAACTCCCGTCACACAAATCATTTTGCCCAAAGGCAACTCAATCGAAACATTTTTTAGATTATTTCCAGTAGCTCCAGATAGTTTCAGGAATTTTCCGTTGCCTTCTCTCCGTTTTTTAGGAACTTCAATTTTCATCTCGCCATTCATATACATCGCTGTAATAGTATGGTGTTTCAAGATTTCGGCAGGCGTTCCTTTACTAATGATTTCACCACCGTATTTTCCGGCTTTGGGTCCAATATCAATCACATAATCAGCGCGTTCTATCATGTCTTTGTCATGTTCCACCACCACTACTGAATTCCCTATGTCTCGCAACTGCTCTAGCGATTGAATAAGTTTTTCATTGTCTCGCTGGTGTAAGCCAATACTCGGTTCATCCAAAATATACAACACACCAACCAACTGAGAACCAATTTGAGTAGCCAAACGAATGCGCTGTGCTTCACCTCCTGAAAGTGATTTCGAGCTTCGGCTTAAAGCCAAATAATCCAAGCCTACATTCATCAAGAAATGCAAACGATCCTTAATCTCTTTGATTACTTCAGTGGCAATACGCTGCTGTTTATCAGATAAATGATTGTCTAAATCTTTGAACCAAGCAGTCAAATCCGAAATGTCCATGTCGCACAATTCGGTGATGTTTTTTGTGTTGATTTTAAAGAATTTGGCTTCTTTTTTTAATCGGGAACCTTCACAAACAGGACATTTTATCTCGTCCATGAATTCTTTTGCCCAACGCTTGATCGTGGCTGAACCACTTTCATCGTATTGGTTTTTTATGAAATGCGAAATTCCTTCAAAATCAATTTTATATTCTTTGGTAACCCCAGCTGTTTTCGATTCGATGCTAAATTTTTCTTTACCACCATTCAAAATCATTTCCATGGCCTCAGCTGGAATGGTTTCAATGGCATCAGTCAATTTAAAACCAAATTTTTCACCAATAGTTTCCAATTGCTTAAAAATCCAAGAGCTTTTGTATTCGCCTAAAGGGGCAAAACCACCCGCTTTAATAGATAATTTTGGGTTTGGAACAATTTTTTTACTGTTGACTTCATTCACAGTTCCAAGTCCGTTGCAATGATCACAAGCTCCTTTTGGAGAATTGAAAGAAAATAAATTAGGTTCTGGATTTTGATAGGATATTCCGGTGCTAGGACACATCAAGTTCCGACTAAAATAGCGCACCTCATTCGAATCTTGGTCGAGAACCATCAATACATTTTCACTTTGATTCATGGCGGTATTGATGCTTTCCATCAAACGTTTGGCGTTATCTGGTGTGTCTTCTATTACCATTCGATCCACAACAATTTCAATGTCGTGTGTTTTGTAACGGTCGAGCTTCATCCCAAGAGTAATATCAAGCACGTCGCCATTGACACGAACTTTCAAGAACCCTTGCTTAGCAATTTGTTGAAAAAGCTCTGCGTAATGTCCTTTTCGAGCTCTAATTACGGGAGCCAAAATATTGATTCGTTTTCCTGCAAAATCCTGAATAATCAAATCCTTAATTTGTTCATCAGAGTAAGAAACCATTTTTTCTCCGGTGTTGTAACTATAGGCATCGGCACCACGAGCATAAAGCAAACGCAAGAAATCATAAATTTCAGTTATTGTTCCTACCGTAGAACGCGGACTTTTACTGGTTGTTTTTTGTTCAATAGCAATCACAGGCGAAAGCCCGTCAATTTTATCAACATCAGGACGTTCTAGTCCACCCAAAAACTGACGTGCATAGGCAGAAAACGTTTCTACATAACGGCGTTGCCCTTCGGCATAAATGGTATCAAAAGCTAAGGAGGATTTCCCGGAACCTGAAAGACCGGTAATTACAACCAGTTTTTCTCTTGGAATGGAAACATCTATATTTTTTAAGTTGTGCACGCGAGCGCCTTGAACTTCAATGGTATTGTCTTTGTCTAGCATAATTTTTTGCAAAAAAGCAAAGTTACCATTTTGATTTGTTCTTTTGATGCAACAGTTTAGAAGTTTGTGTTAAAATGGGACATAAAAAAACGCTAATTGTGGTTAGCGTTTTTACATATAATGGTTAATTATGCTCATAATTTATATCATTTAATGTCTTTTTTTAATTTCGGATAGATTCTTTA
>NZ_MTCA01000303.1:0-2938 GCF_002150205.1 Flavobacterium sp. FPG59
GTTGGAAAAGTTGGTTAAGTTTTGTTTCATCAAACATTATTTGAAGAATATAAACATCTAAATCTGCTAAAGAAAGCTCATGATGGTAAATGCAAAATTTGTATTTCTTGCATTTACTTTCTTTTTTAGTTTGAATTGTTAAACTCATATTATTGCTTCCTTAATTTCTATTGTTGCCATTTTTGAAAGAAGTAGGCTTTTTAATTGTTCTAATATTCCAACTTCTCTAGTTTCCAAGTTAGATTCATTAAATAATTTTATTGCAAATTTTTCAAATTTTTCAATAATACTTGTTTCTGGTACTATTACTCTAATCCCATTGAGTAATCCTTGCGTTATAAGTGGTTGTCCTGTTCCTTCACTTCTTTCATTAAGATTTAAACTACTTAAAAGATAATAACTAAACATATTTGAGTAAGTTTTAGATTTTGCACAAATTGCATTATCACTTATCCAACATTTCCCCAATACTCTATATAAACTACCGCAATATGCACCTACGCGACCAATAGCAATTATATTTTCTTCATTATAATCATCGATAAATTCAATAATACCATTTCCACCGTAAACAGGAAAATTGCCAATTGAATTTGGTCTTGTTTTTCCGTTTTTGAATAAAATTAATTCTTGAAGGTTATCAATTTTCCATCCAACTGGAATTTCCATCTCCAATTCTTCGCAAAACTCCATTTTTCCATCACTGCTTTTGTAAGGCAACCCATTGGCATCGGGAAACTCAAAATCTACAAACCATTGTTTGTATATGGATTGTGCAGTTTCTTCTAGTTTGGTAATGAGTTTGTTGTTTAGGTCAATACGATCTACTAGAATATGGTATTCTTTTACTATTTCTCTTTGTTTTTCAATGAATGGAATAGGTAATTCCGTATCACACATTTCTCCCCAATCAAAAATTTCTCTTGCACTTCCGTGTGATTTAAAACGAGCGTATCGATCAAATTCTGGTCGACGAAACCACATCATTAGATATTCAGGCAATAATTTGTTCTTATCAATTACTTCAAAAACAGTATAAGCTTGTGATACAATTGCTTCATCATATTCCTCCAATAAAGCAACAGAAATTTTATCTCCATTTCTTGAAGTTACCGGACCATAAGCAAACTGATTTTTTTTTATGATTTTATAGGTTGACATATCTGTACCTATAATGTTTGCAATAGATGGCATTAATACTTTACGGATACTTACGCCAAGTAATCTATCTACCGTTTTATCTGCATCCCGTTCATTCACAATCTGAATATAGTTTCCTAATTTTTTATAACTCGATTTCATAACCCAATTCTTTGAACACGGTTAGTAAATCGTTTTTCGATTGCGCTTCGGCTTGCAATAATTCAGAAAACTCAGCCTGTAAAGTTTGCATTTTCTCTTCAAAATCAATATTCTCATCACGGTTTACAAATTCAATGTATTTACTAGGTACCAAAGAAAAATCTTTAGCAATTACTTCATTAATTTTGGCAGCATAACAGAACTCTGGAACATCTTTATAAACTGACAAATCGGTTTGCCAATTGTGATAGGCCTGTGTGATTTCAAAAATGTTGTCTTCAGAAAATTGGGTGTATTTTTTTTCGAACGGAATTCCTTTTTCTCTTAAATCCAAGAACAGAATTTCATTTTGTCGGTCGCGATAGTTTCGGGTTTCGTCCGGCAAGGGAACGGTTCTTGCCTTTTTGTTTTTGTTCAAAATCCAAAGCGTAACGCTAATGTCAGTGGTATAGAACATACTTCTTGGTAAAATTACAATAGCTTCCACCAAATCGTTTTCAATCAGTTTTCTACGAATTTTGTATTCTTCGCCACCACCTGAAAGTGCTCCATTGGCTAAGATAAAACCAGCAACGCCATTTTCGGAAAGCTTGCTTACCATATTCAAAATCCAGGCATAGTTGGCATTACTCGTTGGTGGTACATCGTAGCCTCTCCAGCGCGGGTCATCTTTCAATTCATCCGCAGCTCTCCAGTCTTTTTGATTAAAAGGAGGATTGGCCATGATATAATCGGCTTTCAAATCGGGATGTTGGTCTTTGCCAAAGGTATCCGCAGCTACATCTCCCAAATTGGCCGAAATTCCGCGTATAGCTAGGTTCATTTTGGCTAGTTTATAAGTCGTAGCCGTATATTCTTGACCATAAATGGAAATCTCTTTTTTGTTTCCGTGGTGGTTTTCGATAAACTTAATGGATTGTACAAACATACCACCCGAACCGCAAGCCGGGTCATAGATTACGCCTTTGTAAGGTTCTATCATTTCGGCGATAAGATTAACGATGCTTTTTGGGGTGTAGAATTCTCCTTTCCCTTTTCCTTCTGCCAAGGCAAACTTGCTTAGGAAATATTCATAAACACGCCCCACGATATCGGTCTGTTTGTCCTTGATGGTGTCAATATTGTTGATGGTATCCAACAAAGCCGCCAGCTTACTCACGTCCATATTCAAACGAGAGAAATAGTTGTCGGGTAAAGCGCCTTTCAGGGCAGGATTGTTCTTTTCTATGGTATTCAAAGCGGTGTCTATCTTCAAAGCAATATCACTTTGCTTGGAATTTTCAATGATAAACGACCAACGCGATTCTTCAGGTAAAAAGAAAATGTTCGACATATTGTAGAACTCCTTCATCTCCAGGTATTTTTCCTTGCTGTCGGCAATCAGTTCCTTTCTGCGTTCCACAAATTTATCGCTGGCAAACTTCAAGAAGATTAACCCCAGTACTACGTGTTTATATTCAGATGATTCTACGGTTCCTCTCAGTTTATTGGCAGAATCCCAAAGGGTTTCCTCTATGCTTTTTTCTTTTTTGGGTTTAGCTTGTTTAGCCATTTAAATGAATATTTTTTTTGAAATTATTGTTTTTTATTTTTAACATAAAACCCTATTTAACAACATAAAAGTATTACATTAGGT
>NZ_MTCA01000246.1:0-4379 GCF_002150205.1 Flavobacterium sp. FPG59
CTATACAGCGCCTCACATTCTCATCGAATGATAATTGAAATGCTGTTAATAATTGTGTTATTGTTTTTCATAATTGAGACGCAAAAGTAATTAATTTTTATTTAAAATAACCAAAAAGAAATAGAATGAATGATAATCACTTTGGCTTTTTTTGCAAATAAACGTATGCATGCTTTACTAAATTGTTTTTTGTTACAATAAATGTTAATACAAGCGTAACTTTTTTCTATTTTCCTATTTTTCCCTTTGTAAGACGTACAAGTAAACACTTAAAGTTGAAATTAAGTTTATAGGCGTGTTAAATCAGTTTCTATTGTTAGATAAATTGAACGAGAGGTATTTATTGATTTTTGGGAGCGCAGAAAAGTAACACAGAGAAAACAACTAATAATAGTATTCTGTGCATAGAATTAATAGTTTTTTATAAAAATAAGGTAGCTGCAAATCATAGCCTTACGATGGATTAATCTGGTTTTTTTCGGCGTTACGAAAATAGTCAATCTTGTAATGAAACATATCTGCCATGGCTTTTGCTCTGTATTTGGCTTCATCTGCTAGCGGCCCATGGAATAATTGATCGGTAGTTTGTGTAAATAGTTCCATCCAACGGTTAAAATGATCCCTACCAATAGGGAGCTGCTTGTGAGGCGGAAAGGGACTCCCAGAATACGAATGAACTTCTAGCAAAATAGTTTCCCAAAATCCATACATTTTTTCTAAATGTTCCGGCCAACGGTTGCCTATTTTTTCGTTGAAAATAGGTCCTATTATTTCGTCTTTTTGCACTTGAACATAAAAAGTATTGACTAAGAGTTTAATATCGTCTAAGGAAGCAATATCGGTTTGTGGTATCATAATTTCTATAAAAAAAAGCCTACGCAAAGGTAGGCTTTATGTTTGATTGTAGTAAAATCTATTTTTCTTTTGGCGGAAATTGTTCTAGAATTTTAGTAACAAATTCGTTGATTCGTTCTTCTTTGTCTCTACGGTTTTGAGTTAAGTTACCAACACCTTCACCTTGCCAAATGAGTTCTTTCTTTTTAGCATCAATCAAGTCGATAAAAAGGGTGCCCTCAGTTGAAGTGCTAGCAATTGTATTTTGTCCTCCCCACATGAAAGGATTCCAGCCCCATCCCCAGCCATAACCCCATCCAGCGTTAAACTGATTGACATCAACTCGTTCTCTTTCTTTAGTGAAAATATTTATAAGTAAATCTGGATTTTCACTCTTAGTCATTCCTTTTGCACTTAATTCACGGTCAATAGCGTTTAAGATTCGTTTTTTATCCAGCTGTGATATTTCAACTTTATCGATTCCATTTTTGTGAAAAGCATACGTCTTGTAGGCGGTAAAATCAGCTTTATTATCAAAATCAGAGTACACTCTAACCGAACTGCAGGAAGCAAATACAAAGAGTAAGAGTACGGGAATAAATTTTAGTGTTTTCATAATATTTTATTTTAGTGTTTCAAGTTTGAGGTTTCAGGTTTGAAAAGTTTAACTTGAAACCTGAAACTATAATAAATCTTCGTCAACTACATTAGGGATGGTAACTTTCAATAAAGGTTGCGTTTCCATGGCTCTTTTTATAGCAAAAATAGCTCCTTCGTTTCTTGCCCAGCTTCGTCTTGAAATTCCGTTGTTTACATCCCAAAAAAGCATTGATTCTAAGCGTTTTGATGCTTCTTTAGTTCCATCAAGAACCATACCAAAACCACCGTTAATTACCTCGCCCCAACCAACACCGCCACCATTGTGAATAGAAACCCAAGTAGCACCGCGAAAGCTATCGCCAATGACGTTTTGGATAGCCATATCAGCAGTGAATCTTGACCCGTCGTAAATATTGGATGTTTCTCGGTATGGAGAATCGGTTCCAGAAACATCGTGATGATCTCGACCTAAAATTATGTAGCCAATTTCTTTGCGGGCAATGGCTTGATTGAAGGCTTCGGCGATTTTAATTCGTCCTTCGGCATCAGCATATAGAATTCTGGCTTGTGATCCAACCACTAATTTATTTTCTTGCGCACCTTTAATCCACTGAATATTATCCGCCATTTGTTGTTGGATTTCTTCTGGAGAGTTTTTCATCATTTCCTCTAGAACAGCACAGGCAATTGTATCGGTTTTTGCTAAATCTTCAGGATTTCCTGAGGCGCAAACCCAACGGAATGGTCCAAATCCGTAGTCGAAACACATTGGTCCCATAATATCTTGAACATAACTATTGTATTTGAAATCGATGTGATTTTCGGCAAAAACATCTGCTCCAGCGCGAGAAGCTTCTAATAAAAAGGCATTTCCATAATCGAAGAAATACGTTCCTTTTTCAGTATGTTTATTTATCGCAGCCGCATGACGACGCAATGTTTTTTGAACTTCTTCCTTGAATTTATCAGGATTATTTGCCATTAAATCATTGGATTCTTCGAAAGTATATCCGATTGGATAATAACCTCCAGCCCAAGGATTGTGCAGTGAAGTTTGATCAGAACCTAAATCAATATGCAGGTTTTCTTGGTCAAAACGTTCCCAAACATCGACTACATTTCCGAGATAAGCAATGGAAACTACTTCTTGTTTTTCTAAAGCTTTTTTAACTCGTGGCACTAATTCATCAATATTTTCAATAACTTCATTAATCCAACCTTGTGAATGACGAATGTGTGTAATTTTTGGGTTTACCTCGGCACAAACTGTAACGCAACCAGCAATATTTCCTGCTTTTGGTTGTGCGCCACTCATTCCGCCAAGTCCAGAAGTAACGAATAATCCTCCTTTTGGAGATTTTTTAATTTTTCTGAATCCGTTTAAAACCGTGATTGTAGTTCCGTGAACAATTCCTTGTGGACCAATGTACATGTAGCTTCCGGCTGTCATTTGTCCGTATTGAGAAACGCCCAAAGCATTCATTTTTTCCCAATCATCTGGTTTGGAGTAATTTGGAATTACCATTCCGTTAGTAACAACCACTCTCGGCGCTTCTTTGTGAGATGGAAATAATCCCATGGGATGACCAGAATACATCGCTAATGTTTGTTCTTCGGTCATTTCTGCCAAATATTTCATCGTCAATAAATACTGTGCCCAATTAGAGAAAACTGCTCCATTACCACCATAAGTAATTAGTTCATGTGGATGCTGGGCTACGGCATAATCCAAATTGTTTTGAATCATCAACATAATGGCTTTTGCTTGTTCGCATTTTCCAGGATATTCATAAATTGGTCGTGCGTACATTTTGTAATCAGGACGTAGGCGATACATGTAAATTCTTCCGTAAGTTTCAAGCTCAGCTTTAAATTCAGGAAGCAATTCAGCATGATGTTGAGGTTCAAAATAGCGCAAAGCATTTTTTAGTGCTAATTTTTTTTCATCATCCGAAAGGATCTCTTTTCGCTTTGGCGCATGATTAATTTCGGTTTGTGTCGTTAGGTCAGCTAATCGCTTTATGTCATACGGTTTTGGATTTGGTAAAACCGAAGGAATTCCTTGCACTATTTGTTCTTGAAAAGTCATTTTAATGTAGATTCGTTATTTTTTGATGTACAGTTTTGTTAAAGAAGCACTTACTTCTTATAAAAAAATGCAACGACTAAGGATAACGAATATCCGACCTATGGTAGGATTTGTGAATTTTGATTCTATATTTCTGTGAACAAATATCCATGTTATGCTTGTGTTTTTTAAACTGACACTCTAGTAGTGTTTGTTATTTAGATTCTAAAATGTAATTACTTTTTATTAGTTCCTGTTTTTTTATCAAAGCCGTAAGGACAATGTCTGCAGTTGTTTTTACAACAATAACCTCGTTTAAGGTGGTGTTTTTCGGTAAAACATTTATATCCTTCTGGTGTGTAATAGAAATCTTCCCCTTCTATCAATTTATTTTCATTACTTTGGCTCATTATTTTTTCATACTACTTTGGAGAATATAATTTTACAATTCCACAAGATATTCGTTTTTTAAGGTTTTGTATGACTACAAATTTATAAATTTTAGTGCTAATGTTTTTGATTGTGTCCAAATATTTAATTCCAAAAGGATATCGTGGATTAACGATTTTTCCTTTTGTGATAGTAAAATTCAGGGAAGATAAAGAAAATCCAATTTTACTAAATCATGAACGCATACATATCAGGCAACAAATAGAGTTACTTATTCTCCCTTTTTATATTTGGTATCTCTTGGAGTATTGCATTCGATTGTTACAACTCAAAAATAGTTATCTCGCTTACAAAAACATTTCCTTTGAGCGAGAATGTTATGCAATGGAGCAAAATTTAGATTATTTAAAAAAGCGTCCTTTTTTTAATTTTTTTAAATATCTCTACACCTAATTCAGTTCGGTATTTTTTTCCATCTCTTCTTGAT
>NZ_MTCA01000341.1:0-1868 GCF_002150205.1 Flavobacterium sp. FPG59
TATGAACCCTTAATCGGATTTGTGTTTAAATGTCTGTAAAACAGGTATTTATACGGGGGTTGATTTTGAAATGCTTCTCTATCTTTGACATATGGAAATCAAAAAGTAAAAAAAATAAGTTTTGAAATTACATTTGATTTCTTAAAAAGAAGATCCCCAAATCACTTTTTTGTACCTACATAATAATTTGTATTAACAACCAATTAAATATATTTATTATGAAAAAAGTAGTTTTAAGCATCTCCGCGATGCTATTTGTAGGAGCAGCATCTTATGCGCAACCAGGTCCAACAGCTGGAGCTAATTCAAGTTTGGTAGGTCAAACAGGAACTTCTCAAAATGCGGCAGTACATCAAATTGGAACATCACAAAGTTCTAAGATTAAGCAAACAATAAGCAACAATGATGCTTTTGTGTATCAAGGAGTACTTCCAGGGCAAATGTTTGTGTCTGCTGCTAACGCTTCAGCAAAGAACATCGCTGATGTTGATCAAAAAGGGGACGACAACCGTGCTTACATCTCTCAAAACAATTGGGATAACAAAGCTACCCAAAAACAAGTTGGAGATAAAAACGATGCCACGATTTGGCAAGATGAAGTTCAAGTAGCAACAGGCTCATTATTTGGTGATGATGATGCTACCCAAACACAAACAGGCAATAATAACAAAGCCACTATTGATCAAGGGACTTCAGGAAATAATCCTATTCCTGCTGTTGGGACTTTTTCACTTATGGTGCCACTTACGTCAGCTATACCAATGACTCCACATGGAGACAACGAAGCTACTCAAACTCAAAACGGCAATTTCAATCTAGCTTATACGAGTCAAGGTGGTGACAAAAACAAATCAACTATTAACCAAAACAGTATTGGTAAAGCTACGTCGTTAACTGAAAGAAATGTGGCTAATCATTATCAATATGGTAAAGAAAACATTGCGTTAACTACACAAAATGGATTCAAAAATCTAGATAATATTTTGCAAGAAGGAAAATCAAATACTTCTACAACAATGCAAACAGGATTTAGTTCAGGAAACATCAATACTGTTTCTCAGCAAGGGAACTACAATGTATCTAGTGTGATTCAAAGTAACTAATTGAGCAATCATGAAGATTGGAGCAGCTTTGTAGCTGCTCCATCTTTTTTTTTAATTAAAAAGCAATAGTATGAAAATTCGAGTGCTCTATTTTGTCATTGCTGTGTTATTTTCATTGCAGCTCATTTCTGCTCAAGGAACAGAAACTTCTCAAGGTAAAACCATAGATATAGCTATAGTGGGGGATAATGAAGGTCCTTTATATCTATCCACAGCTAACTTATCAGGAAATGCAACTGTTAAGCAACAAGCTTTTGATAATACTGTGCAAATGCAACAGATTGGGGAGTACAATACTTTTAATGCGGTATTAAGATCAAATACTACTGCTGTATCAATGTTACAAAAAGGAAACAATAATACGATCTTGTTGAATAAACAAGCACTATCAATTGAACAAAAAGTATTACAGCTAGGTGATAATAATACTATTTACGATTTTGCCACATACAGTAGATATCATGTCAAAAATGAATTTGTACAAAAAGGGAACAATTTAACTATCAATAGTTTTGGTTCCAATTCAATATCACGAGATTTAAAAATAATTCAGTCAGGAAATGGGGCTACTGTACTATTGATCAATAATTCAAAATTATGAAAAGATTATTCTTTAATTTTTCATTTTATATTTTTTTGTTTTTGGGTTTTACATCTTATTCCCAAACAACAAACACAGTTGTAAAAGCAAAAATAGTAATTGATAAAACGGAAACCAATATAAAAATAATTGGTACTGCCGAAAATTTATCGGATGGCTTACAG
>NZ_MTCA01000312.1:0-2602 GCF_002150205.1 Flavobacterium sp. FPG59
GGTATGTTTTTTGTACAAAAAACCGTGTTAACATAATAAAAAAAAACACTCGTAAACTCGTGTTTTTAAAACAATTTAAAAATAAACTATATGAAAAATAAAGGCGGAGCTCCAAAGAAAAATGAACAATTAAAACTAAATAAACGTCTCATTCTATCATTTAATGAACCTGAATGTACGAAGCTACAAGAGAAAGGATTACTTGTTGATAGCAAAACATTGAAAACCATTATAATGAATTCGACATCACATAAAACCATTCACATAAACACAAATAAAGATCCGTTATACATTTTTGAACTCAATCGCATAGGAAATAACCTTAATCAATTGGCAAAAAAAGCAAATAGTACTGATCAGTTTTCCGATCTTGATATAAGAAACTTTTGGACTTTATTAAATGAATTAGAAAAACTACTTACCGAATGATAGCCAATATAACAAAATTTTCAAAGCTTGAGCCTTTCATCAGATACAACAACAATAAGGTACTAGCGCAAGAAGCAATTGTATTAGATTTCGGGAATATATTTAAGGATGATCTAAAAGTGGCCGAAAACATTATAGCAGCTTATGGAAATAACGTAAAAAGTAAGCGTCAAGATAGGTTTGCTCACATATCTCTAAACTTCCTTCCCGCGGATAATGCGGTTTTGACGGATGCTACTTTGAAAGATATTGCTAAAGAGTATCTCATCGGAATTGGCTTTGATTCAGACCACCCCTATCTTGCATATAAACACGATGATACAATTCACCCTCATATACACATAGTAACGTCAAAATTAGATACTAATGGAAAATATATTGCTAGTTCAGATAATTTTAGGCTCAGTCAGCGTGTTACGAGAGAGATAGAAATACGGCATAACTTGACACGTGTTAGCTCACAAAAGCAAAAAGTGATTGTACAATCACGGTTAGCGGATGCACCTAATCTACGAGATAAACTCAATTTCCATATAAAGAATGCTCTAGAGGTTTTACAAATTCAAAGTTTCGTTGAGTTTGTAATGTACTTGAACAACCATAATATTGATGTGCAAGTTATCGCAAGGCTAGATGTGATAGACGAGGAAGGTTATGTTAAGGAAGGCTTGGTTTTTAATAGTTTAACAGGAGACTTTAAACAAAACCAGAGAGGCATTAAAGCAAGCTCACTGTACTTAAAACCAACAAAGAAAAACCTAGATGTAATTTTTAAAAAAAATAAAGAAACACACAACGAAACAAAAGCATTAATAAAAAAAGAGCTCGATGCTATATTTTCAAAATATGAAAAAGTAACATTAACAGATCTAAAAACAATCTTATTAAAAAATGATTTAACTCTAAATTTTAAAGAGGATAGGAATGGTAAGATAGTGGGTATATCATTTTCGGATAAAAAAACCGGTTTAAAAATAACAGGCGAAAATATAGGAAAAAATTATACTGCTCGTAAAATCGCATCTTTGATAGGGTATACAACTGTACTTAAAGTTTTTGATCAGTTACATCGTGGCAATCTTAACAACGTAATTGTATTGAAAAATCTGGAAAAATCCAGCCTTGATGAAAAAGATAGTGCAACAGACATTGAATACAGTAAAAATTTTGACGAGTATACTTTTGATAATATAGAAACACAGCAAAGCGAAACCATCCAAAATGACGATTCCCTTTCTGATATTGATAGAAAAAAAATAAATCCTTTGAAAAGGAGAAAATGGAGATTGTAATAAAAACGGATTTGCCTTTGATGGCAAATCCGTTTTGCTATTCATCTAATCTATAAATAAAATCAAGATTAGAATGTTCATCATATATCCTTTCAACGTCAATGGTGAATTCTTTTTTACCCGTTCGAATTCCTTTAGAATACTCCTCTATAAATGGCGTAAAGCCATCGATTTCCATAATAGAATTATTTCCTGTAGAAGAATTAATTACTTTTCTCTCTGCTTCAGTAGTTGCTGGATTTAATATTAGTTCTCCATTTTCATAGATAAACAAATCAATTTGAGGTTCACTTAAAGGCAAATCCTCGTTGAATTCTGAAAATTCGTTATTTTTCATGGTTTAAAAGATTAATGGTACATTCCAAAGATAAGCAATATTAACCAATTTTAACTTACAAAAAACTATATTGCATTATGACCAAAAATTGAAGTTATTATCCGCAAATTATACACAACTTAATTTATAACCATACCTAAATTAAAAAATCCGTAAAATTAGATTTCCAATAAAATGACATTTTTTAATGCTGTCTTCCTAATCATAATAATATTAATTTATTCTGCCCTTTACACATTTGAATGAATATTCAACATGATCCCAAGAACAAAAGATACTTTCTACTAATTAAAACTTAATACAATAAAAACAAAAGAAGTAACATATAAAGAACTAGATATGTTACTTACCCATAGTCATACTATATAATCCAACTTATATCGCATATCGCAATATGAAATATTTAATTTTTGACATAAAAACAAGTTGAAAACTAATTTTAAAGAACTAAAGAAAGAAATTCTTGCATTTCATCGATAAAAAGACAGTTTTGAACAAATAAATTGTGCAGTATAGTTATTATGTAAATAAAGTTGCTTATATT
>NZ_MTCA01000048.1:0-19245 GCF_002150205.1 Flavobacterium sp. FPG59
GCAGCATAAAAATTATGTACAATGTTTCTATTAAAAAATTTAATTTTATCGGATGCTTTATTTTCTGGATATTCCTTCAGAGAAAAAATAGAACACAATCCAAATGGTGATGTTGGTATTCTTCAAATGAAAGATATCAAAGACAACTATTTAAGTTTTGACTATCATAATGTTGATAAAGTTAGCGATTTTCTTTTTAAAGATAAATTTTACTTACAAAAGAACGATATACTATTTGTTTCAAAAGGCACAAATAACTTCGCTATAGCAGTTGAAAACGTCAATTTCAAAATAGTTCCTTCAGCTACATTCTTTGTAATTAGAGTAGAAGAAAAAAAAATCATACCAGAATATTTAGTTTGGTACATCAATCAAAAAGAAGCGCAAAATTACTTCAATGAAAAAAAAGCCGGTACTTATGTGCCCAATTTAAACAAGCAAGATATTATGGAACTCCCTGTAAAGGTACCTCCTCTAAAAACACAGAAAGCAATTGCTAAAACAGCAGTTTTACTAAACAAGGAAATTGAAATTCTTGACAAAATTAAATCGTTCAGAAAAGACCTAATCCAAAATCAATTATTAAAATCAATTAAAAATGACTAATACAAACCCAACTCAAGATCAAGTAAATAAAGCACTTTGGGGTGCATGTGATACTTTTAGAGGTGCTTTTGACTCTTCTGAATACAAGAATTACATTTTAGTTTTTATGTTTTTAAAATACATGAGTGATGTTTGGAAAGATCATTATGAAGAATATAAAATACAATATGGCGATGACGAAGAGCTGATCCAAAGAAAATTACAAAGAGAACGCTTTGTCTTGCCTGAAAACTGCTCATTTGATTATTTGTATGAAAACAGAAATGATAAAAACATTGGGGAAATTATAGATAAAGTACTTGCAAAAATAGAGGATAAAAACCTTGCAAAATTAGAAGGCGTTTTTAGAAACATATCTTTCAATTCAGATAAATTAGGTCAAACTAAAGATAGAAATAGAAGACTAAAAAACTTATTAGATGATTTTGCTAGTCCAATTCTAGATTTTAGACCTTCAAAACTAGGTAAAGTTGAAGATGTATTAGGTAATTCATACATGTATCTAATTGGTGAGTTTGCCAGTGGGGCAGGTAAAAAAGGCGGTGAATTTTATTCTCCTGATGAAGTTAGTGAATTATTGGCAAGGTTAGTAAATCCAAGTCCAGGAGACAGAATATGCGACCCTACTTGTGGTTCTGGCTCACTATTGATTAAAGTAGGAGAACAAGTAAAAGAAAAAGACGGTTCGAGATCCAAAGACTTTGCATTATATGGTCAAGAAAGTAACGGAGACACTTGGGCTTTAAGTAAACTTAACATGTTTTTACATGGTATGGATGGCGCTCGTATTGAATGGTGTGATACAATTAACAATCCACAATTAATTGAAGGAGAACACTTAATGAAGTTTAATATAGTTGTAGCAAATCCTCCTTTTAGTTTGGATAAATGGGGAGCTGAAAATGCCGAAACAGATCGTTTTAAAAGATTTCTAAGAGGTACACCACCAAAAAGTAAAGGAGATTATGCCTTTATTCTTCACATGATAGACACCACTTTACCTGACGGCAGAATTGGGGTAATAGTTCCACATGGCGTATTGTTCAGGGGAGCCGCTGAAGGTAAAATTCGTCAAAAACTGATTGAAGAAAACTTACTTGAAGCCGTAATAGGCTTACCAAGCAATCTCTTCTTTGGCACTGGTATCCCAGCTGCAATAATGATTTTAAACAAAGGAAAGAAATCAAAAGACGTTTTGTTTATTGACGCTAGTAAAGAATACCAAGACGGAAAAAAACAAAATAGACTGAGAGAAAATGATATTCAGAAAATTGTAACAACGTATCAAAATTTTGAAACTATTGAAAAATATAGTAATGTGGCTACTTTAAAAGAAATTAAGGATAATGATTTTAACCTAAACATACCTCGTTACGTTGATACTTTCGAAGAAGAAGAACCTATTGATTTAGCAAAAGTCAAAGAAGAAATTAATACGCTTGAAAGTGAATTAGCTGAAGTGAGAAAAGAAATGCAACACTATCTAGAAGAACTAGGATTATAAAAAATAGTAGCTATGAAATACACAGACCTAAAAAACAAAATTGATACTATTAAAGAAAAAATAGTTGAGAATGGAAAAATAACCAAAGAACACCTAAACATAATTAACAACAAGTTTCGTCTAGAATGGAATTTCAACTCCAATAGTATGGAAGGAAACACCCTTACTATTGAAGAAACAAGAAGTGTCATGGTGGGCAACTTAGATGTACGTCAAAAACCAATTAAAGACGTGCTGGAAATGAAAGGTCACGACGAAGTAATTTCTAACATTCTCAAAATTGGGAAAGCAGAATTGCGACTTTCCGAAAAAAGAATAAAAGAAATTCATGCAGGAATTATGCATGAAGAAGATTCACAAAAAAAGAAGAAGATTGGAAATTGGAAACCAGAAAATAATGAAATTTTCAATCACAAAGGAGAAAAATACACTTTTGTAGATTGGGAATTGGTGCCAGATAAAATGCATGATTTACTCAACAAAACCAATGCAGCCATTGACGCTATAATTGCGAATAATAAAAATGCTCCTCATCCTATTGATATCGCTTTACAATTTCATTTGGAATACTTAGAGATACACCCGTTTTATGACGGGAATGGTAGAACAGCACGTATTTTGACTAACCTTATTTTAATCTCTTTGGGCTACACCCCATTTTGGATTTCTAAATCGGAGCGTTTTGTGTATTACAATTACATTAGCGATATTCAGAGTTATGGCGGGGACAAAGAGGCTTTCTATCATTACGTTGCAGGCTTAATAGAACGTTCAGAACAATTGGTTTTAGATGTCATTGAAGGAAAAGATATTGAAGAGGAAGACGATGTAGAAAAAGAATTAGAAATCTTAAAACGTCAACTCAAAGTTAAAGATGATAAAGTAGTAGCAAAATCAAATGAAGCTATTAAAGAATTATATCAAAGCTCTTTTCGAAAATTGTTTGAGCAACTAATCGAAAAAACAAAAAAATTCGATGAAATGTTTGTAGAGAAAAAATTCCAAAGTTCTGGAGAAGGAAACCGGTCTTGGAACAAGGGAATTAAGTACTTTGATGAATTCTTTGAAAATTTATTTGAAAAAAAATCTAATTCAGATGCAGATTTTTATGGTGAAGAACCAAAACCTAAAAAAATAGACGAATTACGATTAAGCATTAGCTACAATGGGTTCAAACATGATGGCACCAACACTTTTGGTAGTTATACCAGCGTTTTTGTTATTTTTCAACAGTACTATTATATTATAAATGATACCAATAGTCAAAATGAAAAGGAGTATTTCTATAAAAAACTATATTCTGATCCATTAGCAGAAGAAGAAATCAAGGTCATTGTAAATAAACTGACTAAAAAGCTTTTAGAGGATATTAAAGCTTCCATAAAAAAACAGTAAAACATGAAGAGAGAGATACAAAATACAACAAATACCATTTTCGAACAAATCAAAGAAATTGATGAAAATGGTAATGAATTTTGGGGTGCTAGAAAACTATCTAAAGTTCTGGAGTACTCTGAATTCAGACACTTTCTACCTGTAATAGAAAGAGCAAAAGAGGCATGTAATAATAGTAACCAACCCATACAAGACCATTTCGAGGAAGCCCTCGAGATGGTATCAATAGGATCTGGAGCGGAAAGAAAAATGGAAAGCGTTAAACTGTCACGTTTTGCTTGTCAAATAATAGTGCAGAATGCAGACCAATCTAAACCTATGGTTCTGGAAGGTCTACACTATTTCAAAAAGAATGAAAACACAAGTGAAGTGATTCATTTTCAACAAGAAGGAAACTTGTTATTCTATACAACACCACAAGGGAATACACGTATTGATCTGTCCTATGATGGCGAAACTTTTTGGGTTACCCAAAAACAAATGGCTTCTCTTTTTGATATTGAAGTAAATACTATTAACTATCATTTACAGCAAATTTTCGAAACAGATGAACTTAATAAATATGCAGTTATTCGAAAAATTCGAATAACTGCACTAGATGGTAAATCCTACTTAACACAAGTTTATAATCTTGATGCTGTAATTGCAGTTGGGTACAGAGTAAACTCCTTTAAAGCAACACAATTTCGGATTTGGGCAACAAATATCTTAAAGGATTTTATTATAAAAGGCTTTGTCATGGATGACGAGCGTTTAAAACAAGGAAACGCTTTCGGGAAAGACCATTTTGAAGAATTACTAGAACGAATAAGAGAAATCCGTACTTCTGAAAGAAGGTTGTACCAAAAAATTACCGATATATATGCCACTGCTTCTGATTATAACAAAGAAGCTCCCACCACTAAGGATTTTTATGCCAAGGTACAAAACAAATTACATTGGGCTATAACAGGCCAAACGGCTGCAGAAATTATTCATACTAATGTCGATGCTAAGAAACCTTTCATGGGTTTGAAAACTTGGAAACGAGCTCCAGAAGGGAAAGTCTTAAAAACAGACGTTACAACTGCTAAAAATTACCTAGCTGAAAAACCGATTAAAGAGTTAAATCAAATAGTTTCAGCCTATTTAGATTTGGCAGAAAACAGAGCACAAAGACAAATTCCAACTACGATGGAACAATGGGCATCATTTCTTGATAATTTTTTGGAACTATCTTCTTATCCGGTTTTAGAAGACAAAGGAAAAATAAGTGCCGAAAGAGCCAGAATAAAGGCTTTAAAGGAATTTGAAAAATACCGTATCAAACAAGACCAAGATTATATATCAGATTTTGATAAAGAAGTAAAAAAAATAGCTCAACCTAAAAAGAAAAAAGACTAGTATGCCAAACAACAATAACACAATACCACAAGGCTGGCAAACTAAATCTTTAGGACAAATTGGTACGTTCCTCAAAGGAAAAGGAATCACTAAAGCAGAAATCATTGAGACAGGTAAACCTTGTATTCGATACGGACAAATATATTCCGAATACAACTATTTTGTTAAAGAATTTAAATCATTTATTGATGAAACATCAGCTAAAAAAAGTGAACCAATTTTTAAAAACGATTTGCTTTTTGCCGGCTCTGGCGAAACATTAACTGATATTGGTAAATGTGTAGCTTATATAAAAGATGAGGAAGCTTATGCTGGTGGAGATATTGTCATTCTACGTCCTAATTCAGAAGACTCACATTATTTGGGCTATTTATTTAATGCTGATGAATTCAAAAAACAAACTTATAAATTAGGACAAGGGCATTCAGTAGTACATTTATATTCAAGCAGTTTAAAAAATGTAAAAGTTACTCTACCACCTCTACCCGAGCAACAAAAAATAGCACAAATACTAGCTACTTGGGATAAAGCCATTAAGCTTCAACAACAACTCATTGACAATAAAAAACAATACAAAAAAGCAGTCATGAAAAAGTTGCTGACTGGTGAGGTTAGGTTTAAAGGGTTTAGAGAAAGATGGAGATTAAAGTCGCTTGATGAAATAGCTATTTTTAAAAACGGCAAAGGTCATGAAACGGTTGTTGATGAAAATGGAGAGTATATTATTGTTAATTCAAAATTTATCTCAACAGAAGGAAATGTGATAAAATATACAAATCAAAATTTATCTCCTTTAAATAAAAATGAAATTACTTTGGTAATGAGTGATATTCCAAATGGGAAAGCTCTAGCCAAATGTTTCTTTATTGATGAAGACAATAAATATAGCTTAAATCAAAGAATTTGTTCATTAAAACCTAAAACAGGAACAGACACTAGATTTCTATTTTACTTATTAAATCGAAATCAACATTTCTTGGAATTTAATAACGGTGTAAGTCAAACTAATTTGAGAAAAGATGAAGTTTTAGAGTGTCCTTTAATGATTCCAACTATAGAAGAGCAACAGAAGATCGCATTGCTTCTTTCAAAAGTAGACTGTGAAATAAAAGTACTAGAAAACGAATTAATTTCATTTCAAAAACAAAAAAAAGGATTAATGCAGCAGTTACTAACGGGTAAGGAGAGAGTTAAAAATTAAAAAAATATGACAAAAGTGGATTTAATAAATTTTCAGCAAGCATTAAATAATGCACAAGTATACAAACAAAGGCATTTACTATTAGGTAATGGATTTAGTATCGCTTGTGTTCCTACAATTTTTACATACCAGTCATTATTTAATGAAGCAGATTTTAAAGATAGTCCTCAAATTAAAAAGGCTTTTGAAATATTAAAAACAACAGATTTTGAATTGGTAATTCAAGCATTGGAACAATCCGGAAAACTGTTAGAGGGATACGATAATACACAATCCAAATTAGCAAGTCAAATGTTGGCTGATGCAGAAATAATAAAAGATATTTTAATTCAAACCATTGCTAACAATCACCCAGGATCTCCCGCTGATATCCCAGATGCTAAATTTAATGCTTGCAGTAATTTTTTATCCAACTTTATAACTAGTGGTAAAGTCTATACTTTAAATTATGATTTATTGTTATACTGGACGTTGATGTTTAATATGAATAATCAACAAAGTAAAATTTTGCCGTGTGATGGATTTGGTAGAGATACATTTATTAATTCTGGTGAAGTGGAAGTTTCAGATTATGTAACATGGCAAGGAACTTCTAAAGCTAAAGAACAAAACGTACATTATCTCCACGGGGCATTACACTTGTTTGATGCCGGGAGAGATTTACAAAAATATACCTGGATTGATACAGGAGTGCCTTTAGTAGATCAAACTAGATTAGCATTACAAGTTGATAAATTTCCAATATTTGTTTCAGAAGGCAATTGCGATAGCAAAATGGATAAAATTACACATAGCGCATACTTATATCATAATTTCAAAAGCTTTAGCGGTATCTGTTCAGGAACCTATTTTAAAAAGCCCGCTAGTTCATGTCTATTTACATATGGCGTTTCATTTGCTGAGAATGACAACCATATTCTAGAATGTATTTCAAAAGGCACTATTCAACATCTTTTTGTAGGTCTTTATGGTAATCCTGAAACAGATAGCAATCAACAAATAATAAAAAAAGCTCTTGAATTAGGTAAATATAGAAGTGAAATTTTTAAATTAAAAACAACCTTTTACGATGCTGAAAGTGCTAACGTATGGGGAAAAACAACATAAAAAATGAATGTACAATTACATCAATTACTAGGAACCTGGAGAAATCTAAACAATAATAAAATCATTGATTTTAATCTCCGGAGTAACAATTTCGGAGAAAACACAACTAAAGCAATGTTTACAATTTTTCAAAGGCAACCAGAAAACAAAACACTATATGAATGGCAGGGTGCTGTTGAAATTTTAAACCATGAAAATGATCTACCAGAAATCATCATTAATGATATTATCAAAACAGAACAAAAACCAGAGTACGAAAATTTAAAAATTTGGTCTTTCACCCCAAGTGAGATGTACTTAGAACTAGGCAATGGTGATAGAATATGTTTCAATAAGTTAGGAACTATTTTTAGTTAATCAAATATGATAAATTACAGCGAACAAAGCGACTCACAAAAACCTGCCATCAATCTGTTAAGTAAATTGGGCTGGGTTTATATTTTCCCAGAGGAAACCATTAAACAGCGTGGTGGATTACTATCTAATGTAATTTTAGAGGATATTCTAGCAGAACGTTTAAATGCAATTAACAGCTTTGAATACAAAGACAAAGAATATCCTTTTTCACATTCCAATATTCAATCGGCCATCAATGTCCTAAAAAACATTCCAGAAGAAAGCCTGGTAAAAACCAATGAAAACATTCATGATTTGCTTACATTAGGAAAAAGCTTCAACGAAACCATTCAAGGAGATCGTAAAGCTTACACTATGAAATACATTGATTGGGAAAACCCAGAAAAAAATGCCTATCATATAACAGATGAATTCGTGGTTGAAGGCATCAAAGAGAAAAGAAGACCTGATATTGTTCTTTTTATCAACGGCATTCCTTTCATTGTGATTGAAAACAAACGAAGAGACAAAAACACCTCGTTAACAGAGGCCATTTCACAACACATTCGCAATCAAAAAAGAGAAGAAGGTATTCCAAAACTGTATCATTACGCCAAAATATTATTGGCGGTGCAACCTAATGAAGTAAAATACGGCGCTGTTGGTACTCCTGAAAAATTCTGGGCGATATGGAAAGAAGACAATGAAAAAGAAGCTCAAAAACTTATAAACTCCTCTAAAAATGGCATCAAAAAAGAAGATCGTGAAGCTACCCTACAAGACAAATCACTTCTAAGCCTTTGTAGTATAGAGAGAGTTTTAGAATTTGTCTTTAAATATCTGGTTTATGATGGTCCAAACATTAAAGTACCTAGATACCAACAATATTTTGCGGTACAAAATACAATTGAAAGAGTAAAAGAAATTGATAAAACCAACAAAAGAAAAGGTGGTGTAATTTGGCATACAACAGGAAGCGGAAAATCATTAACTATGGTAATGATATCAAAAGCATTGGCTTTGGACAAAGAAATTCCTTCACCTAGAATTATTGTAGTTACTGATAGAATTGATTTAGATAACCAAATTTATAAAACCTTTAAAAATTGTGGCAAATCTGTTGAAAAAGCAAAAAGTGGTAGCGATTTAATCGAATTATTACAAGATAAAGGAAATGAAATAATAACTACCATTATCGATAAATTTCAAACGGCTACCAAGAATACTTCGTTTATAGACAATTCAGAAAACCTATTTGTTTTAGTCGATGAAAGCCATCGCAGCCAATACGGTACAGCGCATATCAATATGAAACGTGTATTACCTAATGCTTGTTACATAGGTTTCACTGGAACTCCATTAATGAAAAACGAGAAAAGTACCGCAAGAAAATTTGGTGGTTTCATTCATAAATACACAATCGATCAAGCTGTAAAAGATGGCGCAGTCTTGCCACTATTATATGAAGGTCGTTCCGCTCAACTCAGTGTGAATAAACAACAAATAGACAAAGGTTTTCAGCGATTATCAAGTGATCTAAATGAAGAAGCTCAAAAAGATTTAAAAAAGAAATTTACAAGTATTAGTAGAATTTATGAAAGCGAACAAGTAATAAATGAAATAGCTTATGATGTATCAAAACACTATACCCAAAACTGGCAAGGAGGAGTATTCAAAGCACAATTAGCGGTACCACGTATTGAAACAGCAATCCGATACCAAAAATATTTTGAAGAACAAACTGATCCAAAGCTAAAAATTAATTCTGCTGTAGTTTTCACCCCACCAGATAGCCGTCAGGATTACGAAGATGTTTGGAAAGATACCACAAACGAAGCAAAAAAATACTGGGCTTCATTGATGGAAAAATACAATGGTCAGGAAGAATACGAAAGATACATCATAAACAAATTCCAAGACGAAGGAACGGAAGTTGAATTAATAATTGTCGTTAGTAAGCTGCTTACAGGATTTGATGCGCCACGAAATACTATTTTGTATCTAGCTAAGCCATTACATTCTCACAACCTTTTACAAGCGATTGCAAGAGTAAATAGGCTATTTAGTGGTAAAGAACATGGTCACATCATTGATTATGTTGGTATCTTAGGAAAATTAGACGAAGCTTTAACTTCGTATGCTGCTTTTGAAGATTTTGACGAAGAAGACTTAACCAATACAATAGTCGATGTTGCTGAAGAAATTAGAAAAGTACCTTTACATCATGCTAATGTATGGGATTGCTTTAAAGAAGTCAATAATAAAAAGGATATAGAAGCACTTGAAAGGCATTTAGCGCCCAAAGATTTACGAGACGATTTTTATGAAACGTTGAGCCAATTTGCAAGAACATTACAAACCGCATTGGCTTCAAATGAATTTTATATCGAATTTTCAGAAGAACAAATTGAATTTTTCAAACAAGAATTAAAAATGTTTGTAAAACTCCGTGTCTCACTTCAAAACAGATATGCCGAAGTTGTATCCTATAAGGAATACGAGCCCCGGATTAAAAAATTGCTAGATACCTATGTTCAAGCTGACGATGTTATTGTAATAACCAAAGAATTAAACATTTTCGATAAGCAAATGGTAAACGAAGCCATTGAAGAATATGGCAAAACACCCGCTTCAAAAGCCGATTTCATTGCCCACAAAATGAAAAAAGTAATAACGGAAAACATCGAAAAAGACGAAGCTTTTTACAAAAAATTTTCTCAGTTGTTAGAAGACGCCATAAAATCATTTCAAGAAAACAGATTAACAGAAGCTGAATATCTAAAAGCGATATTAAATATAAGAGAACAATTTGAAAAAGGATATTTAGAAGATATTCCACAAACATTATTAAATAAACCAGAAGCTAGAGCTTTCTTTGGTGTATTGAGTGAAGTATTTGAAAACAATTTTGGGAAAGAAATTGCAATACAGCAAAAAGATGTTTTGGCCAATATTGGAATCGACATTTCAAAAATTATAGAAAAATTAATCATTAGAGATTGGAAAAAAAATATTGATGTAATTAAAGAAATAGAAAACGAAGTTGAAGATTACCTAATGGCGCATCGCAAATCTTTAGGTGTAGATATTACGTTCGATGCCATAGATATAATTTTAGAGAAATGTTTAAAAGTAGCTAAAAATAATTTTTAAGATGCATCAAATTCAATACGGTACAAAACAAATTACATTTTCTATAACTGAAAAGAAAAGAAAAACTATTGCCGTAGAAGTTCATCCCGATACTTCTGTACAAGTAAAGACCCCTTTTGATTGCTCGATTAATGACATCAAAAAAGTAGTTTCAAAACGTTCTCGTTGGATAATTACTCAACAAAAATTTTTTGAGCAGTTTCTTCCTGAAACCCCAAAAAGAGAATACGTAATTGGTGAAACACACAAATACTTGGGGCGCAAATACATTTTAAAAATTGAAGATTCAAATGAAAATAAAGTAAAAATTCGAGGAAGTTTCATTGTCATAAAAACTCAAAATAATAATACTGATAACATCAAACATTTAATGACAGAGTGGTATTATAAAAGAGCTTCAAAGATATTTGAAAAATTATATGAAGAAGCCCATAGAAATTTTACACAATACAAAATACAAAAACCAGAATTGCAGATTAAGCGCATGAAGAAGCGCTGGGGTAGCTATACTTCCTCTGACAAAATAGTTATTAACCCTGAGCTAATAAAAGCCTCTTCAGCTTGCATCAAATATGTTATGATACATGAATTGTGCCATCTGATCGAAAGAAACCACTCAAAAAGGTTCTATAATTTATTGGAAAATATAGCTCCAGATTGGAAACATTGGAAAATAAAATTAGAGAAAATGTAAATTAGATTAGTCAAAAGTTCTAATAGACAAAATATCCTTAGCTACACTGTATCCAAATATGATGTGAAAATAATTTGCTTAACCAAAGCAATTGACTCTTTAAGTTAGAGAAGTGACGAAATCACAACCAAAACATGACAATTTACATAAGAGCTCAAAAATATTTCACTCCCCCATTCACTCCCCTAAAAAAAATAAACCCCTCAATATCAACAGATATGAGGGGTTTTTTGTGGTCCCACCTGGGCTCGAACCAGGGACCACCTGATTATGAGTCAGGTGCTCTAACCAGCTGAGCTATAGGACCGGTTATGAGGTTGCAATATTACTACTATTTTTTAATTGCTACAAATAAATTCGACATAGTTTTTTAGTGTTTTATAAAAAAAATTATACCGTAAACCGAATGTATTGACTATTAACAACCTACATTTTATAAAAATTCGAATTATTGTATTTCTTGACACAATTCTATTAAAACTCCATTGGTACTTTTAGGATGCAAAAACACAACTAACTTGTTATCAGCTCCTTTTTTCGGAGTTTCATTAAGAACCACAAAGCCTTCTTGCTTTAATCGAGTAATTTCGGACTCAATATCTGCTACATCAAAAGCAATATGATGAATCCCTTCCCCTTTTTTCTCTAAAAACTTAGCTATTGGACTGTCTGGATGGGTTGCAGCTAGTAATTCAATCTTATTAGGACCGCTCTGAAAAAAAGAAGTAGTTACTCCCTCGCTCAGAACTTCTTCAAATTTATAAGCAGGTGCTCCAAACAATTTTTCAAAAACCAAGTTAGAAACCTCTAAATCTTTTACAGCAATTCCTATGTGTTCTATTTTTCTCATGAATCAATTTATCTTTATTTTAAAACATCCTGTACTTTGGTTCAGCAACCAATGCTGTAAAATTAGTATTTATATTCATAGACCAAAAATATCACTAACTCTATTCCTTTACTATTTATAATAAATCCTTAAAATATTTCGAAAGCATAAATTATAGTCGTTATTTTGTAAACTGAAATCAGAATTTATCATGTTGAAAAACAATCTCAAATACACATTTTTTTTAATTGTAATACTCCTTGCCAGTTGTGCAAAAAGAGGAAACATCACTGGAGGTCTCAAAGATACTATTGCGCCAGTGCTAAAGGTTAGTTTTCCTAAAAATTTCAGCACTAATTTCACAGGAAACAAAATCCAATTGGTGTTTGACGAAAATATCAAATTGAAAAACTTAAATAAGCAACTTATCATTTCTCCACCCATGAAAAATGAACCGCTTGTTCTTCCTACTACGCCAACAAAAACGTTAACAATTACGCTCAAAGATACTTTACAACCTAACACAACATACAACCTAAACTTCGGTCAAAGTATTGCTGATAATAACGAGGAGAACCCACTAAACCAGTTTAAATACGTGTTCTCTACAGGAGCAACCATTGATTCTTTGCAACTAGGAGGAACCATAAAAAGCGCCCTTGACAAAGAGGTAGAATCTTTCGTTTCGGTTATGCTGTATGAAGTAAACGAAAAATTTAATGACTCTGTAATTTACAAACAAAACCCAAGATACATTACAAATACTCTTGATAGTTTGAAAACTTTCAAATTAGAAAACCTTAAAGCTGGTAAATATTTACTTGTAGCGCTTAAGGACTACAATAACAATAATAAATTTGACCCTAAAAAAGACAAGATTGGGTTTGTAAAAGAATTTATATCTGTACCAAACGATACGCTTTATGAACTCGAGATCTTCAAAGAAAAGCTACCATTTAAGGCTGTTAAACCAGTACAAGCTGCTGGAAATAAACTTATAATGGGTTTTGAAGGAACAATAGACAACCTAAAGGATTTACCTAAATTAACACTGAAAGACAATACTACCGAAATAAATCACTTGGTTACCAAATTTCCAAAGAAGGATTCACTACAAATATGGTATAAACCTATAAAAACAGATTCCTTAAAGCTTTTTGTAAAAAAAGACAAGTATGAAACCAACTTTACTTTTAAAATTAAGGATCAAAAAAAAGATACTTTAAATATTACTCCTTTACAAATGGGCGACTTGAAATTCAGAGAGCAGTTTACTCTTGAAGCTAGTACGCCATTAATTAATATTGTAAACGAAAAAATAACTTTATTGGATAAAAACAAAAAATCGATTCCGTTTAAAACAGAATATGACGTATACAATCAACGCTTGTATTTTGACTTTAAAAAAGAACCTTTAGAAAACTACGTGATGACCGTTTTACCTGAAGCTTTTACTGATTTTTTTGAAAAAAAGAATGACACCTTAACCTTTAAATTCTCTACCCGAAACACCTCTGATTATGGAAATTTGAGTGTGAATCTTCAAAAGGTAAAAAGTTATCCTGTACTGATTGAGTTAACAAATGCAAAAGGTGATGTACTAGCCTCTGAATACACCACAGAGAACAGCACTGTCAATTTCAATTTAATAGAACCTGCACAATATACACTTAGAGCCACTTATGACACCAATAAAAACGGCAAGTGGGATCCGGGTGATTTCCTTAAGAAACTGCAAGCCGAAGAAGTGATTTATTTTTCGAAAGAAATGGATGTGCGTGCCAATTGGGATGTTAACCAACTCTTTGACCTAAGTATTCCGTACACCCCCGAAATTAAAAAGAAAGCAACAAACAAAAAACGACTTTAGTTATCTTTGATCTCAAATACATCACGATCATTTAGAAAACCAAGTTTCTGTCTCGTTTCAACTAACTTTTCCTTATTTAATGTTACTACAAAACTACCTTCAATTTGGGTAGGCTCTTGTAAATAATGACCTAAAAAATCAACGGCTTGAGAATGCCCTACATATTCATACCCATTACCATCAGCTCCTAATCTGTTAACTCCTACAACATAACACATGTTCTCAACAGCTCGAGCCTGAAGTAAAATATCCCAAGCATTTACCCTTGTTTTTGGCCAGCTTGCTACATAAACTAATAAGTCATAATCCTCTGTATTTCTGGAAAAAACAGGAAAACGCAAATCATAACAGATTAAAGGACAAATTTTCCAACCTAAATAGTCAATAATATACTTTTCTTTACCTGCTACATAGGCTATGTTTTCACCAGACAATGTAAACAAATGTTTCTTGTCATAATACTCTACCTTTCCAGTAGGCGCAACAAAAACGAACCTGTTAAAAAAATGATCATCCTCTGTGATCACGAGACTACCCATAAAAGCACAATTTCTACTGGAAGCAAGTTGTTTTAACCAAGTTAAGGTTTCACCCTGCATACCTTCAGCAACACGTTCAGGATTCATGGTAAAACCACTAGTAAACATCTCTGGCAAGACTATTATTTGTACATCAAGTTGTATTTCATTAATTATGGATTCGAAATACACACGATTTTCATTTGGATTTTCCCATGACAACGGAGCTTGAATAAAGGCTATTTTCATTTTTTTCTAATTTTCTATAAAAATAACAATTCTATACGTACTGTAACTTCCTTACATTAGCAAAAAAAAACAAATCATGAAAAAAATATTAGTTGCCATTGTGCTATTAAGTCAATTAGCTCTTCAAGCACAAGAAAAAACTGGCGCGCAACAATTTTGGGAAAACTTACAAAAACAGTGCGGAAAATCGTTTGAAGGAGAAATTAAAGAAGGCGCTTCAAATGATACTTTTAGGGATAAAAAATTAGTAATCCATGTAAGAAGCTGCACCAAAAACACCATTAAAATTCCGTTTTTTGTTGGCGAAGACAAATCAAGAACTTGGGTTTTAACGTTTGAAAACGACAGAATTAAACTTAAACACGATCACAGACACGAGGATGGAACTGAAGATAAAGTGACACAGTACGGCGGGACGAGTCCAAATTCAGGTAATGCTGGTATTCAATTTTTTCCAGCAGATCAAGAAACATTAAATTTAATTCCGAACGCCGCAACTAATGTCTGGTGGATTACAATTGATGAGAGCGCGTTTACCTATAACTTAAGACGCATTGGTTCTGATAGATTGTTTACGGTAAAATTTGATTTAACAAAAGCAGTAGCAACACCCACTGCTCCATGGGGATGGAAAGACTAGAACACTTTTTAAACCTAACATTTAGACACAAAAAAAAACGCATTCAACTTTGAGATTGAATGCGTTTTTTATAATTATGAATTGTTTGTCCTAAGAATCTAATTTTTAAGACTAACTAATTATCCTTTTAAACTAGCCGATAAATATTCTCTATTCATTCTGGCAATGTTTTCAAGTGAAATACCTTTTGGACATTCAACTTCGCATGCACCAGTATTGGTACAGTTACCAAAACCTTCAGCATCCATTTGAGCAACCATGTTCATTACACGATCAGCAGCCTCAACTTTACCTTGTGGTAATAAAGCATACTGTGATACTTTTGCCGATACGAAAAGCATAGCAGATGAGTTCTTACAACTTGCCACACATGCACCGCAACCAATACAGGTAGCAGCATCAAACGCTCTATCAGCATCGTGCTTAGGAATCAAAATTGCATTAGCATCTGTTGGTTTTCCTGAAGTATTTACAGATACAAATCCTCCTGCATGTTGAATTCTATCAAAAGCACTCCTGTCAACAACTAAATCTTTGATAACTGGAAAAGCTTTGGCTCTAAACGGCTCTATAAAAATAGTATCACCGTCTTTAAACATTCTCATGTGTAATTGACAAGTAGGAACACGTCTATCTGGACCATGTGCTTCACCATTGATATACAAAGAACATGAACCGCAAATTCCCTCACGACAGTCATGATCAAAAGAAACAGGTAAATCCCCTTTCTCTATTAAGCCTTCGTTAAGTACATCTAGCATTTCAAGGAAAGACATGTCCTCTTCAATACCATCTAATGGATACTCTACGATTTTACCTTCTGCTTTGGCGTTGGCTTGACGCCATATTTTTAATGTAAGTTTCATATTTTCTTTCGTTTGAAAGTCTTAGATACAAAAGTGGTACTACCATCATTTTTATCTCGGACTGATTCCTATTTATAACTACGCGTTACTAGTTTAACATTGTCATAGACTAATGGCTCCTTATGAAGTATAGCTTCACTTGGTTTACCCATGTACTCCCATGCAGCAACGTAAGCAAAGTTTTCGTCATCACGCTGTGCTTCACCATCCTCAGATTGGTATTCTTCACGGAAGTGACCTCCACAAGATTCGTTACGGTGTAATGCATCTTTAGCAAACAACTCACCTAATTCTAAGAAATCAGCAACACGACCTGCTTTATCAAGCTCTTGGTTGAAACTGTATGCATCTCCAGGAACTTTTACATCTCTGTAAAACTCTTCTCTTAAAGCTGCAATTTCTTCGATTGCTTCAGTTAATCCTTTTGCGTTACGCGCCATACCCACTTTGTTCCACATGATTTTTCCAAGTTTCTTATGGAAATAATCAACAGAATGCGTACCGTTATTATTAATTAACTGATCAATACGTGCTTTTACATTTTTCTCAGCTTCAACAAATTCAGGTAAATCAGTAGAAATTTTTCCTGTTTTAATGTCTGGTGCTAAATAATCACCTATTGTGTATGGCAATACAAAGTATCCATCAGCTAAACCTTGCATTAAAGCCGAAGCTCCAAGACGGTTTGCTCCGTGATCAGAGAAGTTAGCTTCTCCAATACTGAAACAGCCAGGAATTGTAGTTTGTAAGTTATAATCAACCCAAATACCACCCATAGTATAGTGTACTGCTGGATAAATCATCATTGGAGTTGTGTATGGATCCTCATCAACGATTTTCTCATACATTTGGAATAAGTTTCCGTATTTATTAGCCACAATAGCAGCTCCTAATTTTGTTACTAACGCTTTGTCATTGGCATCAAGACCTTTAACATACGCTTGTTCTTTACCGTAACGCTCAATTGCTGCTGCAAAATCTAAGTAAACTGCTTCACCAGTTTTGTTCACACCAAAACCAGCATCACATCTCTCTTTGGCTGCGCGCGAAGCGATATCTCTAGGCACTAAGTTACCAAATGCTGGGTAACGACGCTCTAAGTAATAATCTCTGTCAGCTTCAGCAATTTGTGTTGGCTTCAATTTCCCTTCACGAATAGCTTGTGCATCCTCTAATTTTGCAGGAACCCAAATACGTCCGTCATTACGTAATGACTCAGACATCAAAGTCAATTTAGACTGGTGATCACCAGAAACTGGGATACAAGTTGGGTGAATTTGTGTGTAGCATGGGTTAGCAAAGAAAGCTCCTTTTTTGTGCACTTTCCATGCAGCAGTAGCGTTACTTCCCATGGCATAAGTTGACAAGAAAAATACGTTACCGTAACCTCCAGAAGCAATTACAACTGCATGTGCAGAGTGACGCTCTAGCTCACCTGTTACCAAGTTACGAGCAATAATTCCTCTTGCTTTACCATCAACAAGAACTAAATCTTGCATTTCGTGACGTGTGTATGATTTTATCTTACCACGACCTATTTGACGGTTCATAGCAGAATAAGCTCCTAATAATAATTGTTGACCTGTTTGACCTTTTGCATAAAAAGTTCTAGCAACTAATGTTCCACCAAAAGAACGGTTATCAAGCAAACCACCGTACTCACGTGCCAATGGCACACCTTGCATAACACACTGGTCAATAATATTTACAGAAACTTCTGCAAGTCTATGTACGTTTGCTTCTCTAGAGCGGTAATCTCCTCCTTTTACCGTATCGTAAAACAAACGGAAAGTAGAGTCACCATCACCTTGATAGTTTTTTGCTGCGTTGATACCACCTTGTGCAGCAATAGAGTGTGCACGACGAGGTGAATCTTGAAAGCAAAATGTTTTAACGTTATATCCTAATTCAGCTAAAGTTGCAGCAGCAGATCCTCCTGCAAGACCAGTACCTACAACAATAATATCAATATTACGTTTGTTAGCTGGGTTAACTAAATTGATGTGATTTTTATAATTTGTCCATTTGTCCGCTATTGGACCATTTGGTATTTTTGAATCTAAAGCCATTTATAATTTAATATTAATGATTAAAATGATGAAATAATGCAATGAAAATAAAGCCTACAGGAACTACAATTGCAAAAGCATATCCCAATTTGTGTAATGATCTAGAGTATTTATTGTTGAACCCTACAGATTGAAATGAAGAGTTGAAACCGTGCCACAAGTGTAATGCTAATAATACAAATGAAACACAATAAATAGCAGTACGGATAGGATCAACAAATTTATGTTGCAACTCACCAAAATAACGAGTCTCATCAAGTGGATTTACCTCTACATACTTGTAAACCATTTCTGGAATCCAAAAATCATAAAAGTGTAAAAGCATGAAAGCTAATACAACAGCTCCAGAAATAATCATGTTACGTGATGCCCATGATGAACTAGCTGCACCATTATTTTTTACATATTTAATAGGCCTTGCACTTTTGTTTTGAAGATCTAAAACGATACCCATAATAAAGTGAAAAATAACACCTATAATAAGAATAGGTTGAATAACAAACTGAACAACCGGATTATTACCCATAAAATGAGAAATCTCATTGAATGTGTCTGGACTAAAAACCGAAGTACTGTTTATAAAAAAATGTTGTGCTAAAAATAAAATTAAGAAAAGTCCAGAAAGCGCCATAGCTACTTTTTTTGCAATCGATGACTTTAATAATGAAGATTTTGCCATAAGAATTTAGTTGTATTAATTTAAAAAATCATACAAAAATAGGGCAATTAGAAATGAACTACAACCTTTTCGCTATAATTTATAATGATTTTAAAGTGTTACATCACAAAACTAAATAAACCCATATAAATCAAGACCTAGAACAC
>NZ_MTCA01000144.1:0-7789 GCF_002150205.1 Flavobacterium sp. FPG59
TAATGAATCTTTATTTAGTGAATATTTTTCGTTCTAAATTTTGTGTATGGTAAGTTTGTTTTTCTGAAGTTGTAAATGAAATAATGCAATGAATTCTTAACTTAATTTTTAATTTAAAAAGACTTAATATGCATAATTATTTTATAAAATAATTGAACTGTAATTGTTCATTATCAACGTTCTTCTGTTGTATATTTAAATAGCTAATAGAACTGGAATTATTGTAATCTTTTAATTGGTTTACAAAAAAAACGGCGCTTCAAGTTACACTGAAACGCCGTTAGCTATTTTTAAACTGATTATTGAATACTTTTTACAAATGTTGCTATATTTTGGGTTCCGTTTTTAGTTAAATCCTGAATAAACGCACTGCCTATAATGGCTCCTTTTGCAAATTGTGTGGCCTGATTAAAAGTTTCGGCATTGTTGATTCCAAAGCCTACAACTTGTGGGTTTTTCAAATTCATGTCGGCAATTCGTTTGAAATATGCTTCTTGTGTGGCTCCAAAACCAGTTTGAGAACCGGTAACACTGGCTGAACTAACCATGTAGATAAATGCATCAGAGACGCTGTCTATGAAATGAATGCGCTCTACAGAAGTTTGTGGTGTTATTAAGAAAATATTTTTAAGACCGTATTTCTCAAATATATCTTTATAAGAATCAGCGTATACATCTACGGGTAAATCTGGAATGATTAATCCGTCTACTCCTATTGCAGCACATTTTTTACAAAAATTTTCAATTCCATATTGCAACATAGGGTTAAAGTAACCCATTATGATAAGCGGTATGGAAACTGTCTCTCTTATTTTTTCTAATTGGTCAAATAACACTTGCGTAGTCATCCCGTTATGCAAGGCTTGGGTAGAGCTTTCTTGAATAGTAGGGCCATCTGCTAGCGGATCACTAAAAGGCAGTCCAATTTCAATCATGTCAACTCCATTTTTTTCTAAGTCTTGTATTATTTGTACGGTATCGTTCAAGCTAGGATATCCAGCCGAAAAGTAAATGGAAAGGATCTTATTGTTTTCTTGTAATTTTTTATTAATTCTGTTCATGATATATTGATTTCCCTTTTTGATTAGGGTTTAGTTATGGGCTTACTTTTATTTAAATTACGGCGCTGTAGGCCCAGGCTTTCTGTTTTGATTGGAGTTGCACTTCAACTCTTTTATAATGCAGCCCTTCATATAAATCAGATTGGTGTAACTCCTTAGTACTGATGTCGTACACAATACCGTTTATAGTGTCTTCTTGATTTTCTGTTTGGGTAATGATGGGGTAGTTGACAATGCCAAATTCTTCTTCAATTTGAATTTGTTTTACCACATAACCTATTAATGTTTCTGGAGTGCCCTCTAGAATGCGCCCAAACAGGTCTTTTTGTATGTCCTCGTTTTGTAAACTACCGTAAGCAAATAATTTTTCCATAATGTGGGTTTGACAAATTTAATTTAAAACGTGATATGCTATTCTTGATTGCGTTAAGGATGGCAGCGGTATCTCCCGGTTTAGAAAAACAAGGCTTTTGCCGTAGTTTTTGTTAATCGGGAATTTAGCGTACAGCCTGACCTCGCTTTTTTCGGCGAGGGAACGCCCTAAAATTAAGTCAAAAAAAACATCTCACAGGATAATCGTGTATTAAATTATAATTTAAAATAATCGATGTAAGTATTTAAATCCTTGTCACCACGGCCAGAGAGATTAATTACTACAATATCGTCTTTCTTGAATTTCATTTCGTCTAATACTGCAAAGGCGTGCGCACTTTCTATGGCAGGAATTAAGCCCTCCATTTTAGATAATTTAATACCCCAGTCCATGGCTTGTGCATCTGTAATTGAGATAAATTGAGCTCTTCCAGTTGTGTATAAATTAGCGTGCATGGGGCCAACACCAGGATAATCAAGTCCAGCCGAAATGGAGTAAGGCTCTGTTATTTGTCCATCGTTGGTTTGCATTAATAGTGTTTTACTACCATGAATAACGCCTATTTTTCCTAGTGCTGATGTGGCTGCGCTTTCCCCAGAGTCTACGCCTAGTCCAGCTGCTTCTACCGCAATAATGTTGACTTCTTTTTCGCCCAGGAAATGATAATATGTTCCTGCAGCATTGCTACCACCGCCTACGCAGGCAATGACGTAATCTGGGTTTTCTTTGCCTTCTTTTTCAAGTAATTGCTCTTTTATTTCTTTGGAAATGACACTTTGAAAACGCGCCACCATATCAGGATAAGGGTGTGGTCCTACAACTGATCCTATTATGTAGTACGTATCTACAGAATTGTTAATCCAGTCTCTAATAGCTTCATTAGTAGCGTCTTTTAAGGTTTTAGATCCAGACTTTGCAGGTCTTACTTCGGCGCCAAGCATTTTCATTCGGGCTACGTTTGGCGCTTGTCTTTTTATATCTACTTCACCCATGTACACAATACATTCTAGTCCCATTAAGGCACATACCGTTGCTGTAGCAACACCGTGTTGTCCAGCTCCAGTCTCGGCAATAATCCTTTTTTTGCCCAATCGTTTAGCTAGTAGTATTTGACCTATAGTGTTGTTTACTTTGTGCGCACCCGTGTGACACAAATCTTCTCTTTTGAGGTAAATTTTAGTATTGTATTCTTCGGATAAGCGTTTCGCAAAATATAAAGGAGTAGGGCGGCCTACATACTCTTTTAGCAAGGCATCAAACTCTTCTTGAAATTCAGGTTCTGCGGTGATTTTTAGGTAATTTTGGCGAAGTTCTTCTACATTTGGGTATAACATTTCAGGAATGAATGCACCACCAAATTCTCCATAATATCCTTTTTCATTAACGTTGTAACTCATTTTGTGTATGTTTAAAAGTTAAAGTTGTAAATTATGTTGCAACTTTTGTAATAATGTAATGTCTTTTAATCCAGGCTCTGTTTCAAATTTACTGTTTAAGTCTAGAGCGTGAATTGGTAAATTGGTATTCAAGATTTGTTTTATAGATTCAACCTCATCAAGGCTGATTCCACCACTTAAAAAGAAAGGTTTTTGCGAAGGATATTTTTCTAAAACCCGCCAGTCAAATGTATTTCCGTTCCCACCCGGAAGTTTACCTTTGGTATCAAATAAAAAGTAATCGCATACCGTTTCAAAAGGTTCTAGTTCTTGAAAATCAAAGGTGTCATTAACCGAGAAAACCTTGATGATTTCTATTTTTTTTTCTTTTAATTTTTCTTTCAAATCACTACAAAAAGCAACCGACTCATTTCCATGCAATTGTATGGCTTGTAAATTATATTTTTCGGCTTTCGCCAAAATCACTTCGATTTCCTCTTGCACAAATACCCCAACTTTTTTTATGGATGCTGATATTGCAGGCATCTCTCCATCAAAATAACGACTTGATCTCTCCCAAAAAATAAATCCCAAATAATCAGGTTGTAAGGCAGCAAGTTCCAAAATGTTTTCTGGATATTTCATGCCACAAACTTTTACTTTTACACCCATTTTTCCTGACATAACGGGAGACGAAAGGGGAGTTGTATTTGGGTTATTTATTGAAGGTTGCATAATGACTACCTGTTTTAATTGTTGTGTTTTATTTTTGTAAATTAAGAAAGTAGTTTCTGGATAAATTCAGTAGCTGCTTTTCCTGCATTGTCTGTTTTCATAAAATTTTCTCCTATCAAAAATCCTTTAAAACCATATGGTTTGAGTTCGTTAATAGCTTCCACGCTAGCAATTCCACTCTCGGATACTTTAACAAAATCATCTGGAATTTGTGAAGCGAGTTGCTTGCTGAAATCCAAACTCACTTCAAAAGTTTTTAAATTTCTGTTGTTAACACCTATCATGTCAAGTGACGGCATAATAGATTTTTCAAGTTCCTCTAGATCATGAACTTCAAGTAACACTTCTAGTCCTAAACTATGTGCAAACTCAGATAAATGTTTGATTTCCTCTCGTGTTAAAACCGCAGCGATTAGCAAAATTAAATCGGCGCCGTGAGCTTTTGTCTCTAGAATTTGGTATTCATCAACTATAAATTCTTTGCGCAAAAGCGGAATGTTGACTGTTGCTCTAGCCAAAAGTAAATCATCGAGAGAACCACCAAAATACTTCCCATCAGTAAGTACCGATATCCCACAAGCACCTGCAGTTTCATATCCTTTTACCACTTCTTCAACCGTAAAATTATAATTAATTTCGGCTTTTGATGGTGACCTGCGTTTGTGTTCAGCAATTATTCCAGAGTTACTGGCTCTAAGTGACTGACTTAATGAAATTGTTTTTTTTGTGAAAAATACTGAGGATTCTAGCTGCGATACCGGAATTATTGTTTTTTTGAGAATCACTTCTCTTTTTTTGTCAACTATTATTTTATCTAAGATGTTCATTTATTTTTTTTTAGACGTTTTTATATTTAACATTTCATGTTGATCTGTAATTAGCTATTTCAGCAACACTTACCTTAAATTTTAAACTATTTTATTTGCTTAATTCTTGTAATTTCTTCAAAGATAAAAGTCCTTTACCAGATAATAAACTCTCTTTCGCTATTTGAAATCCTTCTAAAGGCGAGCAATTTGTAACCGTTGCAATAGCCATTGCAGCATTGGCACAGACGACATTATTTTGAGCTTCGGTTCCTTTTCCAGCAATAATTGTAGTAAACATTTCAGCCGATTCTTCAATGGTTGTTCCGCCTTCAATTTCTTTTTGGGTTAGTATGTTTACACCAAAATCTTCGGGATTCAACATCCCTTCTCTTGTTTTTGATATTGTTTTTGAAGCACCAGTCAGGGATATTTCATCATATCCATCTAAAGAATGAAGTATGGTGAAGTTTACATCTGTATTTTGATACAAATACGCATACATTCGGGCTAGTTCTAAGTTAAAAACACCTACCAATTGATTTTTTGGAAAAGATGGATTCACCATAGGTCCTAGCATGTTAAAGAATGTTTTTACAGCCAGTTCTTTTCTAATAGGACCCACGTTTTTCATTGCAGGATGAAATAAAGGTGCGTGTAAAATACAAATTCCAGCTTGGTCCATACAACTTTCTAGAAAAGCATTGTCATTACTAAAACGGATGCCTAGTTTTTCCATTACGTTACTAGAACCAGAAATAGATGAAACACCATAATTACCATGTTTAGCTACTTTTATTCCGGCACCTGCCGCTACAAACGATGCTAATGTTGAAATATTAAAGGTGTCCTTACCATCGCCGCCAGTACCACAAAGATCTATGGTATTATAAGCAGATAAATCAACTCGAATACACAATTCTAAAAGCGCTTCTCTAAAGCCAGCAAGCTCCTCAATAGTGATGCTACGCATCATGTAAACGGTAAGGAAAGAAGCTATTTGGCTGTTGTTGTAACCTCCGTTTGAAATAGTAATCAATACGTTCTTTGCTTCCTCTCTAGAAAGGGTTTCGTGATTGATCAATCGGTTTAATATGTTTTTCATTTTTGATAGTTGTTCTTAATGGTAAACTCTTTGTGTGATACTTTAACTAGGAAAATTTTTAAAACTAGCTTTTAATCCAGTTTTCCAAAATTCGTTTTCCATTAGGTGTCAATACACTTTCAGGGTGAAACTGCACCCCACGTACATCATAAGTTTTGTGACGCAAGGACATGATTTGTCCGTTTTCGTCAAGAGAGGTAATCTCTAGAACATCAGGTAAATTAGTATCTACTACCCAAGAATGGTAACGCCCTACCTCAAAAGAATTTCCTAGACCTTCAAAAAGAAGTTCATCAGTCACGGTAGTTTCTACCATAGAGGCTACGCCATGATATACTTTGTCAAGATTAGAAAGTGTTCCACCGTAAACCTCACCTATGGCTTGCTGCCCTAGACAGACTCCAAAAATACTCTTGGTAGGTCCATATTTGCGAATCACTTCTTTTAACAAACCCGCTTCATCTGGAATTCCAGGCCCTGGTGAAAGCAGAATTTTATCGAAAACTGAAATTTCATCAATATCAAATTGATCGTTTCTATAAACGGTAACTTCACAGTCTAAATCTTCAAGATAATGTACTAAATTATAGGTGAAACTATCATAATTATCAATGACTAAAACTTGCCGTCTTGCAGCAGCAGTTGAAGTAGATGGTGTGTTTATATTGTTGCTCATTTTGTTTTTTTATTTTAATTTTTTCTTGAAAATGAAATCCTTTTACAAGGAATTTATTAGAATTGGATTTAAATCGTTTCGGCTAAATCTAATGCGGCATTTAAGGCTCTTAATTTATTGTATACTTCTTGCATTTCACTTTCTTCATCAGAGCTTGCCACAATTCCGGCACCCGCTTGACAATGCAACTGATGATTTTTGCTTAAAAAACTTCGGATCATAATGGCATGATTGAAATTACCATCAAAATCCATAACACCTATTGCACCTCCATAAAAATTCCGACTTGTTTTTTCGTATTCTTCAATGAGTTGCATGGCACGGTGTTTTGGTGCACCACTAAGCGTACCTGCTGGAAACGTATCAGCAACGACTTGCATAGTTGAGGCTGTGTCATGTAAATGTCCTGTAACTTTAGAAACCAAGTGAATAACGTGCGAAAAGAATTGTACCTCTCTATATTTTTCTACTTGAACATCATGACCATTTCGGCTTAAATCATTTCTGGCTAAGTCAACTAACATAACATGTTCACTGTTTTCTTTTTTATCCTCAGATAATTGTTTGGCAAGGCTTGCATCTTTCTCATCATCTCCTGTACGTTTAAAAGTTCCAGCAATGGGATGAATTTCGGCTTTTCTATCTTTTACTATAATTTGAGCTTCGGGAGAGCTGCCAAAAATTTTGAAATCACCATAATCAAAGAAAAATAGGTAAGGAGAAGGGTTAATGCTTCTCAAGGCACGGTATACATTAAACTCATCACCTTTAAAGCCTTGCGTAAATCTTCTTGACAAAACGAGTTGAAACACATCACCTCTAAAACAATGTTTTTTAGCCAAAGCTACATTTTCCTTAAATTCTTCATCAGTCAAATTAGAGAAACCGTCACCTTCTTTTGAAAATTTATAAGAAGCAATATTTCTAGATTGAAGTAGTTGTTCTATCTCGGCAATATTATTACGACCGTCTAAGCTGTGGCAAAAAAGAAAGGCTTCATTCTTAAAATGGTTAATAGCAATAATATTTTGGTAAACCGCATAATACACATCAGGAATGGAATTGCTGTTTTCTTTTTTTGCGATTGTAACTTTTTCAAAATATCGAACCGCATCATACGAAATGTATCCAAATAACCCGTTGTTTATGAATTTGAAATTGTTCTTATCAGATTTAAATTGTCCAGAAAATTCTTGAATTACAGCTGGAATATCAGTGCTTGCATCAATATTTATTTTTTCAGAACTACCGTCAGGGAATGATTTATAAATCACTTCATTTTCTATTTTTAAGGATGCAATAGGATTGCAACAAATATAGGAGAAGCTATTGTCATTACCGTGATAATCACTACTCTCTAGTAAAAGACTATTGGGGAATTTATCTCTAATCTTAAAATATACACTCACTGGGGTAATGGTGTCAGCTAAGATTTGCTTGTATTTAGTTTGTAATGTAAATGATTTCAATTTTTTATATTTTAAGTGTTGTGTCAATTTTTATAAAAAAAAAAAGGCTTGTCGTGATGACAAGCCTTTTATATTTATAGTTTTAAAAAAATACCATAGGAGCTTAGTTCACGACGTTTGACGTAAATTGTTCCACCACCAAGTATTGTTTAAAATTGTGTTCATTGTTGTTTTATTTAATGCAAATA
>NZ_MTCA01000185.1:0-6053 GCF_002150205.1 Flavobacterium sp. FPG59
GCTTTTAGACCGCTTATTTCACTTAGATTTGTTCTGTAAAACAGAAATTAAAATATATTTAATAAAAATAAAGTTACAAAAATTACTTTTAATAAAATTAATGTAAATATTTAAAAAAATAAATATGGAGGGAACTATAGGAGAAATTCGTCTTTTCGCAGCAACATTTGCACCTAAAAATTGGTCGTATTGTGATGGGTCACTTATTCAAATAAGAAGCAATACTGCTCTATTTTCGATTTTAGGAACTAATTATGGTGGTGATGGGCAAAACACATTTGCTTTACCAGATCTTAAAGGGCGAACCGCTTTAGGGGCAGGACAAGGACAAGAACCTGGTCTGTCTTATTATGCCTTAGGTCAAAAATCAGGTTTTAATAGTGTCTCACTAAACAACAATCAGCTTGCTCCGCATACACATACTTGTGTAAGTAATGTTGTAATTCCTGCTTATTCAGATGAGGGAAATTCTAATTCTCCAAGTGGAAATGTTTTAGCGGCAAAATCTGCCATGTATAGTTCAGTTGCGGGAGATACCTCAATGAAAGCAACTCCATTTAATGTGGTAGTTAGTGCAACTGGAAATAACCTACCGCTATCTATTAATCAACCTTCAATTGGTTTGAATTATATTATTTGCTTGTATGGAATATTTCCTTCTCGCCAGTAGTAAACACATACAAATACATCATAAACTTTAAAACATTATTATGGAAGGAACTATAGGAGAAATCCGTATTTTTGGTGGTAATTTCGCACCATTATATTGGTCATTTTGTAATGGCAGCACATTAAGTATTTCAGAAAATGACGCGCTATATTCTCTAATTGGAACTACCTACGGAGGAGATGGAGTACTAACATTTAAGGTTCCTGATCTTCGCAGCCGCATTCCAGTAGGTACGGGTCAAGGGCCTGGTCTACCGCAAATGATTTTGGGTGAAGTTGGGGGTTCAGAAACTGCTGTAATGTCCAGTAATCAAATGCCCGCACACACTCATTTTGGAACAGGTAACGTTGCAATTCCAGCTTACAGTCAATCAGATAGTGTGGGTTCTCCAACTAATGCCGAATTAGCTGGTTTAACAGGAGCGTACTCCACCGAGACAGCAGATACCAGTTTAAAACCCGAAACTTCAACTGTAAATCTGGCAGCTGCTGGTCAGGGTATGCCATTTAGTATTATACAACCTTATACAGCTGCAAATTATATTATTTGCGTTGAGGGTTTTTATCCAACTAGAAACTAACCTTAAAAATATTAATCATGGAAGGAACAATGTCAGAAATTCGCTTATTTGCTCCCAATTTCGAGCCTAAATATTGGGCGTTTTGTGCAGGACAAATACTTGCTATAAATACCAACCAAGCTCTATTTAGTCTTTTAGGAACAACCTACGGCGGTAATGGTGTACAAACATTTGCACTGCCTGATTTGCGAGGTCGAGTTCCAATGGGTACAGGCGCAGGAACTGTTGATCAATATCAATTGGGTGAAATTTCAGGGGCTAATAATGTAACGGCAACTCTTGCAAACTTGCCATCACATACCCATGTGGGAACTGGTTCTTATACTATTTTGGCTTATTCAGACGAGGGAGATAACGGATCTCCGACAGGAAATAGTTTGGCGGCTTTAGCAGGTCTTTATTCTACAAAAACACCTGATACTTCTTTAAGACCTATAAATGCATCAATTACCATCGGTATAAATGGAGGCAATCAGCCAATACCTGTTCAACAGCCGTATTTAGGGATGAATTATATAATATGCCTGATGGGAATTTTCCCTTCAAGAAATTAATTTTATATACCCATTGGATGTTTCCATTAGGTTTTTTGCCTTGTTGTAAAACATCATTAATTATTGTTTATGAAAATAGCTTTACTCTTAACGCGTTCTGTAATCTATCCTTCAATGGCTTTTGATATCATGGATGGTTTTAAATCTTCTCTAAAAAAATTAGGAGTAGAAGGCAAACACGAAATCGTATCAACAAATATAGGTGTGGCCGGCAAAAATGAAGAAATTTATATTTGCTGCGAACAATTATTACTCAATAATACAGATATAATTATTGCTTATATAAATCCTATTACAGCAGAATTTATTCATCCTCTTTTTGAAAATTCCGGAAAGTTACTGATCGTTTTAGATAGTGGTTATCATTTCCCAAACTTTCAACAAAAATTATCAAACGCCCATTTTATTTCTTTAGAAGGTAATTTGTGTTCCCGTGCGATTGTTCGTAAAGCCGCAGAAGAAGGGCTACAGGATTTTGCTTTTACCTGTTCTTTTTACGATGCAGGTTATCGTCCTCCTTACACGTATTCAACTGCGGTTGAAGATAAAGGTGGTTCTATTACTTACAATCATATTACCCCTTTGAAGCGCTCCGATTTTAGTTTGGAACCATTAGCGGGTTATCTTGAAGAAAATAAAGACACAGCCCTTTTGACTTCTTTTTGCGGAGATATGGCAGAAGATTTTTTTAGAGAATCATCTAAATTTAAGAGTATAATATCCAGTAAAATTTACGGAAGCGGTTTTACAGCAGAAGAATTTTGGCTAAGTAAGATACCTTATCCAGGATATGATTGGAGTTCTTCTATTCCTTGGTCACTAAAAATTGTTAGCGAAGAAAATAAAGATTTTATTGCTACGATGGAGAATATCCGACAAAACAAAGCCAATATATTCTCGCTCTTAGGATGGGAAGCTGCTTTGTTTATAGAAGCTGCAAATAAAAAATCACTAGATGATATTACGATCCACTCACCAAGAGGAAAAGTTTATATGAATCCTGTTACCGGTTTTTCATCAGCACCTATTTATTATGCCACAGTTGCAAAAAACAAAGAAACAGGTAACTGTCAGTTAGAGCATATTACAGAAGCCGAAAATCTAGATGAAGAACGCAGCCGTTTGCAACATCATATTCTGGCGGTTCAGAATGTAACATCCAACTCATGGTTTAATGCCTATGCTTGTCTAGAATCATGAGCATGCAACGCGACATCGTTATTTTGTGTAATAACCGCATGGCTTTTCCTGCGATAGAAACCTTATATGGACTGAATAAATTACACACCATTGGAGTACCTGTTGGTAACGATGAGGTGCTGTCTTTTTGTTCGGCTTTTGCAAATCAAACAGGAGTCAATCTCATAGTACTTGAAAAAGATAAAGTAGAAAATCAGTTACTGGGATTACTTGAAAGCATTGAGATCAAGTATGTTTTTACAATGACGTTTCCGTGGAAATTATCCAAAAAAATTATAGAACAATATCCTAACCTGTTTTATAATTTTCATTACGGACTTTTACCTGAAATGCGTGGTTGTGATCCTGTTTTTGAATCGATTCGTCAACAAAAGCAAGAAACTGGAATTACTGTTCATACCATCGAAAAAGGGATTGATACAGGAAATATAGTGCTAAAACGTGTGCTGCCAATAGCTACTAATGTCACTCACGGAATGCTTTGCACCAGCTTATCTTATCTGGGAGCGCAAATGGTGCCCGAAGTACTAACACTTTTGCAAACCAATTTCAAAGGGGTGCCTCAAGACGAGACAAACGCAAATTACTATAAAAAAGCAGCTGCAAGCGATGTATGCATTCGATGGGAAACTCAGGATGCAAAATCAATAGAGGCATTAGTAAATGCTTGTAATCCTTGGAATAAAGGAGCCTACACTTACTGTAACGGATGGAACATGCGCATTCTTGAAGTATCAGCAACTAAAAATATTACAGAACATTCAAATTACCCCGGGACTATTTTAGAAATAAATGAAAACAAGGGATTACTAATACAATGTTATAATAATTCACAGCTTCGTATACATACTCTTTATACAGATGAAGGTTTTATGAGTGGACACAAGTTGCTCTCTTTTGGTATAAAAAATGGACAAAAATTCACCTCTTTATAAATTAACTATTTAACTATGAAACATTTTTACGCTCAAATTAAGAATTTCATAAATATCGCCTTGTTTCTGGGGATATTTTTACAGAGTTACGTGGGTAACTCTCAAACTACTCTGTCCGCTGGAGATATTATCTTCACAGGATATGATGCCAATCCCAGTCCCGCTGCGGGAGATGTCTATTCCTTTGTGCTTCTTACCAATATTTCGGCGGGTACAGCAATTAATTTTACAGACCGTGGTTATTTTGGTGGTGGTAGTGGATGGCAAGCAGCCGGTTCTACAGAAGCTACTGTAACTTGGACAGCAGGAACAGCTATTCCAGTTGGAACAGAAATTATGATAAAAGGTCTTACGGCCTCTACTTATGATCCAAATACAACTGCATTAACAACAAACGGAACGGTAACTTTAAGAGAGGGTACTCCTGCAAACGGATTATCTTTATCTACAGTAGGAGATCAGATTATCGCTTTTCAGGGAAGTACGGGAAATCCTGAAAGCGGTATTGTAACTTTTATCTCAGGACTGCATTATTTTTTTTGTAGTTCTAACGGGACTTCTCAGGCAAGTTGGGATGATTTGGCTTGTGCCGACGGACCAAACTCTTCTATAATACCTGTAGGTCTGGTAGGAGGAACAAGCTCTTTTTACACAGGAACCTTAGCAGGAAATGTTTTAGGGACATCCGGTAAATTTAATGGTACCGGAGCACCATTTGCTAACGCTGCCGCAATAAGAGCTGGTGTCATGAATCAAGCAAACTGGACACTTTCAAATACTACTCCAGCGCTTTCAATGCCTTCAGGTGCAGCTTTTCTGGGTGCAGCGCCAACCATTACAACCAATCCGCCCAACAGAACAATTTGTATTGGTAGCAATACTACCTTTTCAATTTCAGCAAACGATGCTACTAGCTATCAGTGGCAGATAAATACAGGTAGCGGATTTACAAATATTTCAAATGCTGCACCTTATTCTGGGGCTACTACAACTACTTTAACTATTACAGCAGCAACTGCTGGAATGAATGGTTATTTATATCGATGTATTGCAACTGGTGCAGGTTCTGCTACATCAAATGCAGGAACATTAACAGTTTCTAATATAACTGCAACTACTAATCAAACTAATGTGAGTTGCTTTGGAGGTTCTAACGGATCTGCTATGGTTACTCCCTCCGGTGGAGTTTCTCCATATACATATAGCTGGTCTCCATCAGGAGGGACCGGAGCAATTGCTTCAGGATTGTCAGCAGGAAGTTATACTGTAACCATAACAGATGCTAGTTTATGTTCGACTACTCAAAACTTTATAATTACACAACCAACTGCTCTTGTAGCGACTGCTGCTGCACAAACAAATGTGTCTTGTTTCGGCGGTTCTAACGGAGCGGCTTCAATTAATACTCCTACTGGTGGAGCTGGTGGTTATACCTACAACTGGACGCCAGGCAACCCAACAGGTGATGGAACAAGATCAGTAACAGGATTATCATCCGGAACTTGGACTTGTACCATTACCGATGCTAACTCATGCATCGCTACGCAAAGTTTTACGATTACGCAACCAACCTCAATTGCCGTTACACCTGCATCACAAACTAATGTATCATGTTTTGGAGGCTCAAATGGTGCAGCTGCTATCAACACTCCTACTGGAGGGGCTGGTGGATACACCTATAACTGGACACCGGGTAACCCAACAGGTGACGGAACTACTTCTGTTACTGGCTTGACCGCAGGAACCTGGACATGTACTGTTACCGATGCTAACGGTTGTACCAGAGCGCAAAACTTTACGGTAACACAATCAACTGCTATTGCAGCAACTGCAGCTTCTCAAACCAATGTTTCATGCAACGGAGGTTCTACTGGAGCTGCCTCGATTAATATTCCAACAGGTGGAGCGGGTGGATATACCTACAACTGGACTCCAGGTACCCCAACAGGTGATGGAACGAGATCAGTAACAGGATTAAGCGCAGGTGCTTGGACTTGTACTGTAACGGATGCAAACAGTTGTACTACTGTTGTTAACTTTACAATCACACAACCAACGGTTATTAGCACAGCAACTGCTGCGCAAACAAACGTATCTTGTAATGGAGGATCTAA